>DEWO01000018.1:2883-8262 GCA_002363695.1 Prevotella sp. UBA3208 | reverse complement strand
CGCTTCTTGGCCTCTTCCAGCATCACCAGATACTCGTCGAGCATCTTCTTCTTGGGGAACGAGATACCATAGAGACGCTGCATCTGCTCACGGTTGGCATCACCACGCCAGAACGCACCGGCAACGCTGGTCAGCTTGACAGCCTTGATCTCGCCCGTATCCATCAGGTGCGGACCACGACAGAGGTCCGTGAAGTTACCCTGTGTATAGGTCGTGATGGTTCCGTCTTCCAAGTCCTGCTCAATGTGCTCGCACTTGTAGGTCTGACCGTCAGCGGCAAACTCCTTCAGGGCGTCGGCCTTGGCCACCTCCTTGCGAACCACAGCCTCTTTCTTGGAAGCCAGTTCCTTCATCTTCTCTTCAATCTTGGGGAAATCGCTCTCCTTGATCATCTCGCCGTTAGGCAGCAGCACGTCATAGAAGAAACCATTCTCGACAGCAGGTCCGAAACCAAACTGGATGCCAGGATACAACTCCTGCAGAGCCTCGGCCAACAGGTGTGCCGATGTGTGCCAGAAGGTATGCTTACCCTGCTCGTCATCCCACTTGTAGAGCGCAATGCTTGCATCCTCGTTGATGGGACGGTTCAGCTCTACAGTCTCACCATTCACACCACAAGCAATAACGCTGCGTGCCAGAGCCGGTGAGATGCTCTCAGCAATCTGAAGTCCAGTGACGCCCTGCTCATACGAGCGAACAGATCCGTCTGGAAAAGTAATGTTGATCATATCTACAATATATGTTTAAGTTTAAATCGCGTGCAAAATTACAAAATATTTATCAATTATCCATTGTCTATTGTCAATTTTCTCACTTTCTGACCCTCTTGATGATGCTATAGGCCGTATAAAGCCCCAGTTCACCGGCTTTCGAGAGGTCATTGATGGCCATTTCCTGCTGTTTCAGTGCCAGCCGGACAAGTCCTCGGTTGTAGTATGCCTCAGCCAGGTTGGGGTCCAGCTCGATAGCTCGCGAGTAGTCCGCCAAGGCTTGCTCATACTCCATGCACTGCACGTGGGCGTAGGCTCTGTTGTAATACAGATAGGGATTGCCCGGTCCACGCTGGATGGCCTTGGTCAGGTTGTCCAGCAGGTGGGCCGTCTGCAGAGGCACGTCAGCAGCGTCGTCCTTCCACTGGCTAATAGCCTGCAGCCAGCCGCTGACAGCAGATGTCGAGTCTCTGCTCACCCAAGGTGTAGGGTTCTTGATGTCCGTCTCGCCACAAACAATGTATAGTTGTTGCTCCTTGGGGAGTATGCGGTTCAGCGAGTCCACCTGGCGGTCGTAAGCCACATAGTGCTTCAGCACACTCTGCGTATGATGTGTAGAGAGTACATACATGGGCATGTAGTCCATGGCCACACGGCGGTTCTGCACCTTACCGCGATAGTCGCTCTGGTACTCGTGCTCCGTCTCCTGTTCATCAGCCACTGTCAGCTGGTTGTACTTCTCAATATCCTCATCGCTGCGCTTACGCATCTGCTTTTTCGACAGTCGGGGCTGCTTGCCGAAGCGTTTGTCTATCTGAGCCTTCAGGATGCGGAACTCGTCCAGCTCGGCCTGCTTGGTCATTCCCAGTTTCCGATAGCACTGGGCTCGCTGGTGCAGACCTGTCCAGAAGTTAGGATACTGCTCTATCACCTTCGAGTAGTCACGGATGGCCGCCCTCGGGTTACCCGTTTGTTCCAACAGCAAGGCACGGTTGTAGAGTGCCATCAGGTTGTCAGGCTCCAACTTCAGTACAAAGTCAAAGTCCGTGATAGCCCTGTTGTCGTCACCCACCTGGGCACGCAACAGGCCACGGTTGTAGTGTCCTAAGAAGTTGTTGGGATCGTAGTCTAAGGCCATATCGTAGTCAGCCATCGCTCCACGCAGGTTGTTTTGGTTGAAACGCGCCAGAGCACGATTGATGTATAGGTTGGCATTCTTGGGCAACAAGTGTAGTGCCTTGTCCAGATAGCCTTCCCCCTCCTTCCACTGCTGGCGGGTCAGACTGATGTTGGCACGCAGTGCCCAGACATTGCCGTTGTATGCGTCCAGCTCCAGACTCTTGTCCAGCGAGGCAATAGCCTGCACGGTGTCCTTCTTTTGCAGATAAGCCTCTGCCCTCATCGAGTAGATGCCAGCCTGCTTGCTCCATCGTGTAGCCATCGTGTCCAGGTCAGCCAGTGCTCCGTCATAGTCCTTCTGCTGCAGTCGGCACAGCGCACGATTGTGCCACAAGTTCACCGACTCTGGTGAATAACGCAGCGCCTTGTTATAGTCGCTGATAGCCTCCTCGTAGTGTTTCTGCTGGATGCGGCACAGTCCGCGCAACTCGTAGATGCCGACCACAAAGGGATTGCGGGTGACGGCTTCCGTACAGTCACTCTCAGCACCCGCAAAATCGTCCAGACAGTACTTGGCTATTGCCCTGAAGTACCAAGGTTCATAGAGATAGGGCTTGGCCAGGATGACCTGATTGAAGTATTGCATTGACAGCACATAGTCCTCATAATAGAGCGCCGAGCGCCCTATCATCACCAATCGGTCGGTATTGAACTGCGCGAAACCAACTATCGGCAACCACACCAGCAAGAGGAATATGCGCCGCATGGTCTATTTTCTGACAACCTTCGTCTTGTATCCACAGCGGAAACGTCCCTGTAGCAGTGCCTTCAGCTTGCTCTTGATGAGCTGCTTACGCAGGGGCGAGATGCGGTCTACAAACATCTTGCCGTCCAGATGGTCGAACTCATGCTGCATCACGCGGGCCAAGTAGCCCTCTATCCATTCGTCGTGATGCAGGAACTCCTCGTCGTCCCACTCCACATGGATACGCGTGGGGCGTACAACCTTCTCGTGGATGGCAGGCAGCGACAGGCACCCCTCTTCCGACGAGTCCGTCTTCGAGTCGTCGTACTCCACAATGTGCGGGTTGATAAACACCTGACGGAAGCCCTTGTACTCAGGCAAGTCTTCGCTGATGACATCCAGGTCAATCACTGACAGACGTATAGCCTTGCCTATCTGGGGCGCAGCCAGTCCGATGCCTTCGCTCTCAGCCAGCGTTTCCCACATGTCACTGATCAGTTCCTTCAGTTGAGGATAATCGGGCGTAATGTCCTCGGCCACCTTTCGCAACACGGGCTGCCCATATATATAAATAGGTAATATCATTGTTAAAATTTTTGCTTTGAGCGCATATAGTCCTCCAGTATGATGGTAGCCGATATCTCGTCCACCAGTGCTTTATCCTGACGCGCCTTCTTTTTCAGTCCTCCCTCCAGCATGGCTCTATGTGCCAGCACCGATGTGAAACGCTCGTCGTAGAACTCCACGGGTATCTCCGGTTTCTGCTTGCGCCAGCGATTCACAAACTGCTGCACACGTGCCAGATTCTCGCTGGGCTCACCGTTGGGCTGCCTGGGCTCGCCCACCACGATGCGCTCCACCTGTTCCTGGGCCACATAGCGGCACAGATAGTCGAACAATTCAGATGTAGCAACAGTCGCCAACCCGCCAGCGATCAGCTGTAACGGGTCGGTGACTGCTAATCCTGTTCTTTTCTTACCGTAATCTATTGAAAGAATCCTTGCCACGGCTTATTTTGCATACAGCAGCCAGGCACCGGGATACTTCGTCTGCAGATCGTTGCGGCTTGCAGCAGCTTCAGCCTTCGTGTCGAAAGTAGTAGCCACCACGCGATACATGGCAGGCTGCACAGCATTGTTCAATACCACCTGGGCATTATAGCCGGCGCTAATCAGTGACTGTTGCAGTCCCTCAGCGTTTGCCTTGAGTGAGAACGAGCCTACCACCACGCTGAAGTTTCTCAGGCCTGAACCGCTAATTACCGTGACATTCTCCTGACGAACGGCAATGTTGTCAGCATTGTCCACCACGCGAGTGTTGGTAGTAGTACGCTCCTCCAGAGGAGTCACCACGTTCTGCTCTACTACATTCTGCTGGACGGGCTGCTGGGCCTCTTCTTGAGCCTTAGCCTTCAGGTAAGCCTGCTTGTAGGCACTTTCACTTGACTTACAGCTTGTAAAAGCCATTGCTGCGCAAAGACCTGCGCAAAGTACGATGTACTTCTTCATAGTTTCTATTTTCCTATTTATTAAAATTATACTATTAAATTCCACTAATTGCCTGCGAAATTACAAAATATCGCGCAAACTGCAAGAAAAAAACTGCATAAAGTTTGTTAATTTGGAAAACTTTCCGTACATTTGTCAGCGAAAAACCGTTTAACAACAAAAAAAACAGTACTACTATGAGAAGTTTAGGTTATTTAGGCGCATTCTTCGGCGGCGCACTCGCCGGAGCAGTTCTTGGACTCCTGTTGGCCCCCGAGAAGGGCGAGGACACCCGTGTGAAGATTACTGATGCTGTAGACGACTTCATGAAGAAGCACAACATCAAGCTCAGCCGCAAGGAAGTCAACGACCTCGTCGACGACATTGCAGAAGCTGCTCCTGAAGTTGAGGCTTAAAGAAATGAGAAGTGAAAAGTGAGAGGTGATGCTTAGTAGCGACAAGAACGTTGAGACCATTGTCCAGTTAGGAGAGGTCATCAAGCACTATCTCGGACTTCAGGGCGAGTACCTGAAGCTCGAGATTGTTGACAAGCTGGTACGCCTGTTGGCAGCTATGGCCATATCCGTTTTGTTCCTGATAGTCATCATGTGCTTGGGCTTCTACTTCTCGTTAGCCTTCGCCTTCTGGCTTTCCCTCTACATCGGCTACGCCCCTGCCTTCATCATTGTCGGGTGTCTCCACCTGCTCATCTTCCTGCTCTTATGTTACAAGCGCAAGACGTGGATTGAGCGTCCGCTCGTCCACTTCTTTGTCAACCTCATCATGAGCTGAACCCGTCCATCCACTCTTACCCCCTTTCTCACTATGCACATCGACCTGCCCATACAGCAACCCAAGAAACAGTACAACACGCTGGAGGAAATTCAGCAGCGCAAGGCAGAAATCCTTTCGCAGATACACGAGGACAATCGTCAGTTCACCACGCTGAAGAACAGCCTCTTTGTGCCCCAGAAGGACAGCAGCAAGGGAGAGTGGATAGCCAGCATCATCAGCAACAGCGTCACAGCCATCGACGCCTTCCTACTCATACGCAAGCTCACCAAGAACTACGGCTTCCTCTTCGGCCACAAGAAAAAGAAATGAGCTGACCCGACAGTCAGCCCTTTTTTGTAATCAATCTCGTTTATTACTACTATTCATGAAAAAGGTCATCGATATCTACTTCATTATTTATACTTTGCCATCCTGCATTGTGCACCAAACCTGCAGAAGTCACCATAGTCAAGTGAAGGGACTTATTAGTACCAGTAACCTCACGGAATGTATCACGCCGTTCCAACATTCGTTGTGCATATTC
>DEWO01000018.1:511-2772 GCA_002363695.1 Prevotella sp. UBA3208 | reverse complement strand
TTATCACCACGGTCAATAATCAGGTCTATCTGAGCGCCCTTATGCTCTTCGCCATCCTTACCAATATATGGCTTACACGACCATGAACATACATTTGTCAAGATACCACTGATGCCCAACTTATGCTTGATTTGAGCAATATGATGCAGGCAAACCTGTTCAAAAGCGTAACCCTCCCAACTGGAAATATCCTGCCCCAGATGACTCCAATAGTGTTCGTCACCTCCATGATAGTTCTTTACAAAACGGAGGTAAAACAAAGAATAGAGGTCTGTAAGCTGATACATCATGTCACGTTCTGATTTTCCGAATGAATTATAACTACGGATAAAGTCGCAATTACATAAATCATCGAGAACATCGGAAAAATAGCCGTTATCTTCAACTCCTATTTCCCGAATCAGTTCCTGTCTTGTCATACCTTTCATCTGCTTCGAAAGCACTTCAACAACACGACGATAGAGACGGGACTCCTTAAAAAGAGACTTATAGAGGAAATTATACTCTTTTTGGAGTGGTGCATTCTCTGAGAAAAACAACGCATCTAAGTTCTGGGCAACGCTCAGACTTCGACTCATCATATCAAGATAATATGGTGTTCCACCAACTGCCATGTAGGTTTCTATAATATGCTGGCGCGATAAATCAAAGCCTCGCAACTTCAGAAACTCCTCTGTCTCACTGAGATTGAATGGACGCAGATAGATTTGCTTCGTCACCCGATTGTGCAGTCCACCCTTATCGCCAAGCAACTTGTTTGTCATCCAGGTCGTTGCCGATCCACAAACAATTAGTTTGATATTGTCATGTTTCGAAGCCCAGCCATTCCAAAACAAGTCAAAAGCTTTAAGGAAACGCGAACGGGGGGTATCAAACCATGGGAGTTCGTCAATGAAAATATCTATACGTTCTTTGTCAAGCAAAGTCTCTATATACTCACGAAGCATAAAGAACGCCTCCATCCAATCCTTGGGAACCTTGTACCTCTTTTTTGCATAGATACCAAGTTGGGTAACAAAGTTCATTAGTTGTTCCTTGCGAGTACCTTCGTAGATGCCAGTAGTATAGAAATCATATTTTGCATCAAACGTCTTATCAATGAGAAATGTTTTGCCGATACGCCTACGTCCGTAAACAGCAACTAACTCAGCCTTGGGAGAACTGAGAATTTCATGCAGGAATGCCATTTCTTGATGCCTGCCCACTATGATGTTTTTATTTTCCATATTCGATGCGCTTATTTTTGGTGCAAGGTCGGTGCAAACCGAACGCAATGAAATGAATTTCAATTGCTGAGGTGCAGCCCGAGCTCGCATTTTTTTTGCAAAGATAGCATTTTTTATTGAAACTCAAAACAAATAGTGCGTTATTTTACTGCGGTAACCCACTTTTTTTTTTCGTTACCGCAGTATTATAGATAACAATTTGGTTGTTTGATCAGCCCTCATACATCTTCCATCATCCTTCAGCCCTCTTCCATCAGCCATCACTCCCATTGATTCTTCCTTCTATACAGTTCCGTCATGGCAAGAAGTTCCTTAAACTTCTCCACCCTATCAGCCTTCATCTTTCCAGCATTCAAGGCTTTTCTATTAGCCTTCAACCAATTCAAATGGTCATGCTCCTCAATTCTATGCTTAGATGGATTACGATGATTGGCTTCTATAAAAGCCTTCACTTCATCATATCTACTCTGCCATCGTTCATCTTGAGTCATTGCATCTCTTTCACTTTATCCCTAACTCATCCAGCACTTCCTTCCCCCACATCCCCCACATGGGGCACTTATCCAACTCGGAATAATCCCCGTATTGGGTCTTACCGACAATCTCTTACATCAGACATCCTACTTCAGACATCGCTACGATAGTAGCACTTGTACCTTTAGAGTCCCTCCAGTGAAGGGACGGCTATAATGCAGGGATTCACTTACAATAAAAAGTCTTATACCATTGGGCAAAAGCTCTCAATCCCTCTCTCAACGTTATCTTGGGCGTGAACCCGAAATCACGTTCAAGGGCTGTGGCATCGGCGTAGGTGGTTGGTACATCACCTGGCTGCATGGAAACGAGTTGCTTATGGGCCTCGAAATCGAAGTCTGGGGGAAGGACTCCTGCACGAACAAGCTCTTCTTGCAGGATATTCACGAAGTCAAGCAGGTTCTCTGGCTGGCCACCACCGATATTATATACTGCGTATGGTGGGATGGGCAGGCCATCTTCACCCTTCTTGCGCTCCGGTGCACCTTGCATCACACGATA
>DEWO01000018.1:0-387 GCA_002363695.1 Prevotella sp. UBA3208 | reverse complement strand
ATATCTGAATGGTCTCACCCTTCAGTAGTTTGTTGGTAAAACCAAAGTATGCCATATCAGGACGACCAGCAGGACCATAAACAGTAAAGAAGCGCAAACCCGTGGTGGGAATGTCATACAACTTTGAATAGCAGTGGGCAAACAGTTCATTGCTCTTCTTGGTAGCTGCATACAGCGAGACAGGATTATCCACACGGTCATCCGTACTGAACGGAACCTTCTTGTTGCCACCATAGACAGAACTACTCGAGGCGTACACAAGGTGTTCAACGCCTCTATATGTCTGATGTTTGATGGCTGATGGCTGAGCATTCGCATCTTCCTTCTTACATCTTACATCATCCATCGAATGCCTGCACGCTTCCAAGATGTTATAGAAGCCTATCA
>DEWO01000153.1:15168-23659 GCA_002363695.1 Prevotella sp. UBA3208 | reverse complement strand
GATCTGGATGGAAAAACAGCTGCAGCTTCGCTGACACTGTCAAACTTCAACGAAGTAACCATTCCTGATCTCTTTCTTCACAGCAAGCAGGTGGATAACGAGGGTAAGATTGATGTGCTCGTTGCTTCTTCCTTAGTTGCTGATGTCAGCGAGAAGGGTATCAACATTTTCTCTTCTCCTCTCTGTGCCAGCACCAACGTCAATACCACCTATCTGACAAAGCTCATCGAGCCACAGACAGTCGAAGAAGATGAGAAAACGGGTTATGATGTCATTGACTTTGAAAATGATGATCTAGGTAAGACTTATCCTTTGCAGAAGGCTACAGGTGAAGAAGGTAAGGGTAAAGCGGTGGTTGAGAATGATCCCGCTGGTGTGTCTGGTCATGTTATTCATGTTACAAAGACCAATAACAGCTACCCAGCTATTACCTTTAAGTTCCCAGAAGGACGTAAGTTAGGTGATTACTCTGAGTTTACGCTCGACTTCATGGCTAAGAACAGCACTGCCCTTAATCAGAAATTGTTCGTTGCTGTGGGTGGTAAGAATGCAGAGTTCAAGAGTGCTAAAGAATTTGGGTGTGCTCAGAATCAGTGGGGACGTGGTGTGATAGTAATCGATTTCGCAGCATTGGCTTTCTCTGACGAACAGAAGCAACAAACAGAGGTGACGGTTGTTCTCGGTCCGAAGTTGCTGAACTGTGACTACCTGATTGACAACATCTCCTTTAAGTATAAGTATAAGCCTACCTATCAGGTAGAGAAGACTGAGGAGGAGAAGTACCAGATTATCAGTGGTGCACTCAATGACTACATTACAGCCGCTATGGAAGCAGCACCTTCTATCGACAGCTGGGCAGTAGCCGATTGCCCTGTCACTTCTGCTTCTGACCTGATTTGGAAGCAGACCATGGGCGACACCTATTTCGGCAATGCAGCACAAATGATGCGCGAACAGCGCCCTGATGCCAAGTTGTTTGTCAGCGAATACCTGATGGATGCTGATGTACGTGCAACGTTCTTACATCTTCTGAACGCTAATGCGGTTGGTATGAACCAAATCAATGGTATCGACGCAATCGTTTCTGTTGATGCGGCTACATTTGATGCACAAGCTTTTGCCACCATGTTGACTGAACTGGCAGCCACCGGCAGGCAGATTCGCCTGACCATCCAGAATGTCACTGGCAACAGCGATGCCGAGGCCGCGCAGGCTCTGACACAGGTGGTTACCGCCTACAAGCAGAAGGTACAGGGTGCCCAGCAGTATGGTATCAATTTCCAGGCAGTCACAGAATCTGCCAGCAACGTAGGTTTGTGGACCACTGGTTTCAACCGTAAGTCAAGCTATGCATCAGTAGCAGAAGCTCTGAAATAACCCTCTTTTTTGTCCGGACAAAGCCCTTGTCCGGACAAAAATCTTTCGTGTAACAATCCGCAAAGTATATGTAACATAACATAATGTTGTTTCTACGGAAATCACATAACTTTGCACCGTCGAAAGGCAAAAATCAAATTTCAAACATAAAATTTATTATTAACTAATTTTTATTGACGTATGAAAAACTTTACTAAATCAGTACTCGTTGCTATCGCAATGATGGCAGGTGTAACAACAGCAAGTGCGCAAGACAATGGTTGGATGGATCCAGAACAGTGGGTAGAGGTAACTTCTGACATGTGGCATCAGTGGGGTAGCGAAGCAGATCCTACACATTGTAAGGGTGATGCTGTCATTACTGGTGAGATGTCTCCCGCATGGAATCTGAATTCAGAGATTGGTGCTGGTGCTTGTATCCTTGGTGCCGAGAACGTAACATGGAACTTGTATGCTGACCTTTCTGGGTATGACAAACTGATTCTGTTTGGCGCTGGTGGTCCTGGTTGCCGTGTAATGTGTAACCGTATCATCGACGAAGGAGCCTGGAAGAACCTCGTTATAGGATTCAATGCTGATGACCCCCATTGGAATGCTGATCTTGAGTGTTTGGTTATCGACCTGAGCGAGTTCAAGACAATGGCTTGTACTGCCAATGGCGAAGGCGACTCAGAAGGTGTTAAGACTGGCGACGAGCGCGTTGACGATTTCGTTCACCTGCACTGTCTGAAGAACGCCTGGGGTGGCAACTTCCCTGTTACCGTTTCTGGTATCTACGTTTGGAAGGCTGGTGGTGCAACCGCTATCAAGACCGTAAAGAGCGAGACCGCAGCAGAAGACGGTGTATACTACAACCTGCAGGGTCAGCGTGTTGACAACCCCACCAAGGGTCTGTTCATCCACAACGGCAAGAAAGTAATCCTGAAATAATCATACTATAATCACATGGTATTATGCATTCGCCGTTCAGAATGTCTGGACGGCGAATGTCTTTTAAGAACTAAAACGACGATGACAACACCCCACTCTCACTACTACCTCAGGCACAGCATGCTACTGCTCACACTGTTGTGGATGACCTGTCAACTACAGGCTAACCAAGTGCTGAGAGTAAACAGCCAGCAGGGCAGCTTCCCCCTATTTGCCCAGGGGCGGGCGGCTTCCATCTGTGTATCTGCCAACGAGCCGTTGGTAGTTCAGAAGGCCGTTTCCCTGTTAGCCGACGATGTGGAACGGGTGACCAAATGCCGTCCAGAAATCGACCGACAAATGGATCGGCTGAACATCGTTGTTGGCACCATTGGGCAAGACCCCTCCATAGACCGCCTTATTCAAAAATACCATATTGACATCACATCTATCCGCGACCGCTGGGAATGTTTTCTGCTGAAGGTCATCGACCACCGCCTGCTCATTCTGGGCAGCGACCCTCGGGGAACGGCCTACGGGGTGTTCACCCTCAGCGAGGCTCTGGGAGTCTCACCTTGGTACTGGTGGGCTGACGTACCCGTAGTACAAAGACAGACCGTCTATATCGATGCCGACTACATATCCTCCACGCCCAGCGTGAAGTATCGGGGCATCTTCATCAACGACGAGGACTGGAGCCTGAAGCCCTGGGCCTCCAATCACTTTGAAAAAACATTGGGCGACATCGGCCCACGAACATACGCCAAGGTCTGCGAACTGCTGTTGCGCCTGAAGGCCAACATGCTGGCACCAGCCATGCACTCCTGCACCGGAGCCTTCTACTCCCATCCTGAGAGCAAGCAGGTGTGCGACTCGTTTGGCATCATCATCACCACCAGTCACTGCGAGCCCCTACTCCTGAACAATGCAGCAGAGAGTGAATGGAACCAACAACGCGATGGTGACTGGAACTACAGCACCAATCGCCAGACCATTCTTCGCAAGTGGAACAACCGTCTGGCTGAGACATCAACCTACGAAAATATTTACACCGTTGGTATGCGCGGACTGCACGATGCCGGACTGCGCGGCAACTTGTCCATGCCAGCACGCGTACAACTGCTCGATACCGTCATCCGCGACCAACGCCGACTCCTGGAGCAACACCTCAAGCGTCCTGCAGCGGACATTCCCCAGATATTCGTACCCTACAAAGAGACCATGGACATCTATGAGAACGGCTTGCGTGTTCCTGATGACATTACCCTGGTGTGGGTGGACGACAACTACGGCTATATGAAACGTGTGTCCACTCCCGAGGAGCAACGCCGTCAGGGCGGCTCGGGTGTCTACTACCACTTGTCTTACCTGGGCACTCCCCACGACTATCTGTGGCTCAACACCACCCCACCCGTCCTGATGTACGAAGAGTTGAAGAAAGCCTACGATACGGGATCCGACCGCTACTGGCTGCTCAACGTGGGCGACATCAAACCCATGGAACTGGGCATACAGACCTTCATGGACATGGCGTGGAACTTCCCTGCCTTCGATATTGAGAGTGTCAACCGCTATCAGTCACAGTGGCTGAACGGTTTGTTCCCAAACATACCATCCGACCAACTACAGTCATTACTCGACACTTATTACCAACTGGCATGGAGCCGCAAACCCGAATACATGGGTTGGGAATATGAGTGGGACGAGCCTTGGCGCACCCGGCTGCGCCCCACCGAGTTCTCGTTCCAGCACTATGGCGAGGCTCAGCAGCGACTGGCTGACTACCAGCGCATCAGCGACGAGGCCGAGCGACTGAGCGACGGCACTGCTGCCTACTTCGAGCTGGTGCAATACCCCGTGCAGGCTGCCTGTCAGATGAACCGCAAGTTCCTCATGGCACAACTCAACCAAGAACTGCACGCCCAACAGCGCTATGCCGAGGCCAACTGGGCTGCCCGACAGATGGAAGCTGCCTATGACAGCATCAATACGCTCAACAATCGATACAACAGTCAGGGAAACGGCAAGTGGCAGGGCTTCATGGCCGTGCCCGAGGGATTCTGCGCCCTCTACCACCAGAAACCTGACGTAGCCTATACCGAAGGAGCCGGCGAGCGACCCTACAACCTCCAAACATCGCACTCCACCCTCCCCCAAAACTGTTACACCATCCCCCTGGAGCACTTCCGCTACAAGACCGACGGCATAAAACTTATCCGCGGCGTGGGTTACGACTGGCAGGTAGTGCAACTGAACAGCGGCGAGGTGAGCTACGATTTCCCGGCTGTTGACCGCGACACCATCGACGTGACGCTTACCACTCTGCCCTTCTGGCCCCTCTATGCAGGCAAGAGCAACCGTCTGGGCATCAGTGTCGACGGCAGTCCCATGCAGGTGTTCGAAAACCACTTCAAGGAGTGGGGCCCACGCTGGAAGGAGCAAGTACTGCGCAACGGAGCCGTCTGCCACTTGCGTTTTGCCGTTGACCAGCACCAGCCAAGCCATGCTATCACCTTCCACTGCATGGATGCTGGCCAGATGCTTCAGCGCGTCATCATCGACTGGGGCGGCCTGCAACCCTCCTATTTAGGACCCAACCCAAATAAAAAATATAATAGAAAATAATAGCAACATGAGAAGAATCATCTTTACCCTCAGTCTGCTGCTGACAATCTGCTTACAGACAGCATCAGCGCAACAGCGCAGACCCATCGACAACGAACATCCTTTGTGGCTGGTACACATTGACGTGTGGTTTGCAGCAGACCCGCAGAAGATTATCGACCTGATTCCTGAGGATGTCAGGCCCTACGTATGTATGAACCTCTCGATGTCGTGTGCCTACGACAAGAACAAGAACATCTATACCAGGCCCCGTTCGGCTGTGCGCACCTATAAGTCGTGGGCGTCCGTCTGCCAGAAGAACGGTGTATGGTTTACCTGCCAGCCTGCCAGTGGCGGTCATACGCACATCCAGGACGGCGACTTGGAGACGTTCGAATACTTCTTCAAGCGCTATCCCAACTTCCTTGGCTGGAACTATGCCGAGCAGTTCTGGGGCTTCGAAGAGGCTGGCGACAAGAGTTCGTCGACACAGGCAGGGCGCTGGGCCTTGTTTGCCAAGTTGGTGGAGATGTCGCACCAGTACGGCGGTTTCCTGACCGTCAGCTTCTGTGGCAACATCTGGAGCCATCCGCTGAACCCCGTTGGCGAGCTGAAGCGCGAGCCGAAGTTTCTCGAAGCCTGCAAGAAATATCCCGAGGCCATCCTCTTTCTGTACAAATACACCACGCCGAGCTGCTTCTACAACAACGAGAGTGTGACGATAGCTCCGTTCATCTCCGGACTGGCCAAGAACTACGGCGTTCGCTACGACTACTGCGGATGGGAGGGAGCCATGAGCGACCTGATGGGCGAAGGCAAGTGCAAGTACCCCGGTGCTGCCGGCATCGGTACGGTCATGGAGCAGACGGGCATCAATGGCGGTGCCGTCTGGGACGGTCCTGAGCTGACGTGGACGAACGGCGGCGAGGGCTTCACGGAGGTTAGTTCGAAGACCGTTGACACCTATTCCCGCCGCAACTGGGCAGCCACGCCCCACTTCAAGGCCATTTGGACGGATATGTTCCGCAAGGTCATCGACGGTACCCTGCGCGTGCCCACCCGCAAGGAGGTTGTCGACCGCACAAAGATTGTGGTGGTCACCGACATCAACACCGGCAACAGCGATGAAGACAAGTATGCTGCCTGGGGCGACCTCTACGACAGAATCTACAAGCAGGACGACCCCATGAACAAGGGCAACGGACAATGGATGAACAACTACTGCTATTTCAAGAAGACGGGACGCTATGCCACCATCCCCGTAACGCTCGAACTCTACGACGACCTGGCCAAGAGCATCCCCGTGCAGGTGCTGAAGTCGAAGCGCAGCCAGACGTGGGGCACCCAGCAGAAGAAGGTAGACCAGTTTAACGAGCAGTATCCCGAAGTGTCTACTGGCGACCTCTTCGTAGCCCGCATGGGAAACCAGCTGGTAACCTACACCCCATACTCCTATCTGAACAAGAAGACCACGGCTGAAGGCCGCGTCCCCCTGAACTACAACACCTGCGACTCGCTCATCCTGAACTACGGCAAGTTGTCGAGCGGTCTCATCCGTGAGTATAACGACCATATCGACCTCTATCTGAACAACTTCCGTACCGATACGACGACTTTGGTCAAGGACATCATCACCATCAAGGGCGCAACGGCAGAGCCAACCTATACGAAGACTAATCGTGAGTCGGCAACGAGCGTCATCACCAAGGAGTGGGATGCCGAGAACGGCATCTTCATCCTCAACGTCAGCCATAGGGGCGGCGTTGACATCACCATCCAGTGTGCAGGCAGCAACAGCCGTCCTGCCGTTGAGGTCGCTCAGCCACTGACCATCCCCCAACAGCCAGGCAAGAGCAACCTGCCCATCGTCATCGAGGCCGAGAACATGGACTACAAGAGCATCAGCGGACTCAAGTTTACCACCAATGGCGGAGTACCCGACGACGTGAATGAATTTGCTGCCTTGGGTTATATCGCTCTCAGTGCCAACAACAGAGGTTCGCTGCGCCACCAATTGACGCTCGACAAGGCTGGCGACTATATCATCGCCGTGCGTTACAGCCAGACGTCGAAGGCAGGCCAGATGGAGGCCGTCGTCAATGGCGAGTCCAAGACCTTCGACATCGTGCAGGCTGGCAAGAACGACTGGCAGAAGGCCACCTTTACGGCTCATCTGAACGAGGGTACCAACGACCTGCGCCTGAACAACATCGATGCCATTAGCATGTTCGTCGACCAGATTATCTATACGCCGACCGTCATAGAGCCTGAGAAGTATCTTATCAGCATCCGCGACGCTGAGTTGGGCAGCATTACCAGCAATGTCAGCGAGGCTGCCGAGGGCCAGACCGTTACGCTCACCGTTCACCCCAACGAAGGCTGCGTGCTGAAGGAGCTGAAGGTCATCAACGGTGTCTACTACACCATGGAGAAGACCATTGCCTTTACGCCGGGGTCCAACGAGATTACCTTTAAGATGCCCGACGACATCGTGGTGCTGCAGCCCGTGTTCGAGGATGTCTCGCTGACCTACAAACTCGACTTCACCAGTGTGCTGACGGGTACGCTGCCTCCGGGCTGGCGCTGCGAACAGGGTGACGGCGTCCATGAATATCCCAACAGCTACGGTCAGGGCGCCCGCACCTTCACCGGCTTTACCGGTTATCAGGGCAAGGCACTCTACTGGCGTGAAGAATATGCTGAGTATGGTCGCCAGAATAACTATCCCTTGCAACTCGAGCCCGGAGAATACGAACTCCGCTTTGCAATGGCTGCCTGGAAAGAGTTTCCCCGCTATAAAGCCCAGATTCTGGATGCCGTCACAGGCAGCGTCATCGCCGCATCGGAGGTCTACACCGCAACACCCAACGCCAACGGCAGCACGACAGCCAATGTCAGCAGTGCCGAACTGCGCACGCTGCCTTTCACCATCACCAAGCCGGGCAAGTACATCGTCCGTTATACCAACGAGAGCCGCAATGGCTATCTGGACGAGTATCTGCTTTTGAACTCTGAGGTCAAACTGATAAAAGCCACAGGCATCCAGCGTGTGGAAAGCGACAGCAAGGAGGTTGTAGAAATCTACAATGTCTCTGGTGTTCGTCAGTCTGCCATCAGTCGTGGTCTGAACATCCTTCGTATGTCCGACGGAACCACCCGTAAGGTCTTCGTCAAGTGATAACACCATTACCCCCAAGGGTAATTTTTAGAACTTTACATGTGAAGTGTCGGGCCTGTGAAGGTCCGACACCTTTCGTTAGAAACTGTCGGAATCGGGAGAGTCCGACACCTTTTTTTAGAAAGTGTCAATTTTTGTGCAAAGTGTCACTATTTAACTTAACTAACAGATAGTAAGCACGTTAGACTTAGTGTAAGTTTTTCTTAAAGTTACACTACTATTTTATGACAGTAAAACAAGTTGTTTTACCATGTAAAATGGCACTTCTTCAGTATTTAAAGGTACTTTCTTCTATACCAAAACAATTTGTTTTACTTTTTTAGCAGACCCGTTTTTTTCTGTCAACCTCTTGTTTATCTCCGAAAAAAGTCATAACTTTGTCCCGTCGAACTCCGACCCAGGCCCACCCTACCTTCGACTCAC
>DEWO01000153.1:6725-15031 GCA_002363695.1 Prevotella sp. UBA3208 | reverse complement strand
CGGACAACAATCGGACAACAATGGAAGGAAGAGCGAAGGAAAGGCTTGGGTAGAACGAAGAAAGAGTGGAACAGAATTAGAGATCAATCGGAGAACAATTAGAGAACAATTAGTGTATAACTAAAGGAGAATATGCGATGAAAAGAAAAGGAACAGGAAAAGGGGTGATGGCAATAGGCAGTCTGCGAACAGACGGCATTACGACCTACATGAAGCAGGGGCGGTTGATCATCCGGTCGGCAAATTCTATGGAGCGACGCAGCAATACGCTGCCCCAGTTTATCCAACGTCAGAAGATGCGCCATTCAGTGGCATTATGGAAGTTGCTGAAGTATTGTGAACCGATGTTTACCAAAGGACCAACGGCTTACAACAACTTCCTGTCGCTGGCCAACCAGCTGCCCGTGGTGTATGTTGAAAAGGTCCTGATGGAACGGACGTCATTCCTGATGCCAGGCATACCTGTAAGCGACGGCACACTTCCGGAAATCAAGCAACTGCTGGGCGAGGTAGACGGAGTGCCGGCTCTGATTACCGACCTCAAAGCACACGACTGGGAGCCTTGGACGAAGCTGTGGCTCTACACGGCCGTCCAGACGGGTAGTGACAGAGACGCTTTGGTGCGGTTCAGCAAACGCGAGGTGCCCTGGGAAGAGGTGATGCTGGTGGACGGCCACTATGTGCTGGAGGGCGAGGAGTTTGCTGACGACATGAAAGGCTGGGCACTGGTGCTGGTGAAGGGTGAGCGCTGTTCGCCACAGACCATCGTCACCCGTTGTACGCTGTACAAGCAGTACACCACGGAGGATGCCTTGGAGACCGCAGCCGACAGCTATGGCGGCCTGACCGACCGCTGTATGCCATAACATTTGAGGCAGATCAGAAGGTGCCACACAAATGATGTGACACCTTCCTGTTTTTATCACCAATCGACTAATCTGTAGCCGCTCGTAGGATTTCTCCCAGGGTGGGATGGATGTGTACCATGTCGCGCAACTGGGTGACGGTGGTATCACGACACATCAGGGCGCTGACCTCTTGAATGATGTCGGCAGCATGGGCTCCATAGGCATGACAACCTATGATACGGTCTTCGGCATCAGAAAACAGCTTCAGCATACCCTCGGTCTGGTTCATAGCCAATGCCTTGCCGTTGGCCCGCCAGAAGGCTTTGCGACAGTGGTAATCGACACCATTAGCCTTTAGCTGGTCCTCGCCGAGCCCGACACACGCAGCCTCGGGTTCTGTGAAGACAGCTGCCGGCATGACGTCGAGGCGGATACCGTCGGTTCTCCCCAGTATGTGATTGACAGCGCGTACGGCCTGCATTTCAGCAGCGTGTGCCAACAACTGACGGCCGTTGACGTCGCCGATAGCGTAGACTGGTGACAGTTGACTGGTGTGCTGCAGGTTGTCGTCTACAGGAATGAAGCCACGGGCATCGGGTGTGATGCCGGCAGCCGGCAGGTTCAGCCCGTCGGTGTTGGCCTGACGGCCTGTGGCGACGAGAATGGTGTCGGCATCGATGTCGGCCAGTTGCTGCACAGCAGTTTTCATGCGGAAGGTGATGCCACGTTTTTCCATCAGCTTACGCAAGCGCTTGGCAATGTCACTATCCATCATGGGCAGACACTCCTTCAGGAACTCGATGACGGTGACCTCGCTGCCAAAGCGGTTGAACACTGAGGCGAACTCCATGCCGATGACTCCCGCACCGATGATGCAGAGCCGCCGGGGTTGCTGTGTCATTTGCAGCAGTTCGGTACTGGTGACCACACGAGGGTCGTCAATGTCGGCAATGGGAGGAAGCTTGGCGGTGCTGCCGGTGGCTATGATGATGTTTTTTGCAGAGACAGTGTCGCCGCCGACGGAAACGGTGTGGGCATCCAAGAACGAGGCATGGCCCCGGAGCAGGGTAATGCCCGGTGCGGAGAGGATGCCCTCTACCCCGCTGCGAAGCTGCCCGACCACCTGCTGTTGACGTTCGACGGCCTCAGCGAAGGTGGCACTATGGACATAGGTCTTGGTGGGTATGCAGCCCCGGTTGAGACACGTACCTCCAACCTCCTGCTGCTCGACAATGGTCACCAGCAAGCCTTGCTTGGCGGCATATTCAGCGGCGCGGTAGCCACCAGGCCCCGCACCGATAATCAATAAGTCACAGGTCTTCATAACTTTCAGCTCTCAACTGTCTATAGGTTACCACGGGATGCTTGGCGGCCAGCACGTCGTCCACACGGCCTATAGGCGTGTTGTGAGGTGCAGACTTGACCACATCCGGATCCGTCTTAGCCTCCTCGGCTATACGGCGCATCACACTGATGAAGCCGTCCAGCGTCTCCAACGACTCGTTCTCCGTAGGTTCTACCATCAGACTCTCGTGGAACAACAGCGGGAAATAGATGGTCGGCGCATGATAGCCATAGTCCAGCAAGCGCTTGGCCACGTCCATCGTGGTAACACCCGTTGACTTCTCTTTCAGCCCGTCAAACACGAACTCATGACAGCATAAACCGCCAATAGGCAACTCATAGACATCCTTCAGCGACTCCTTGATATAATTGGCATTGAGCGTAGCCAAGGGGCCCACTTCCTTTACACGGTCACGGCCTAAGGTCAGGATATACGCCAAGGCACGCAGCATGACAGCAAAGTTGCCATGATAGGGCGACACCACGGGGAAGAACTCCTGCAGTCCCTCACGCACACCGACGGGGCCGCTGCCCGGGCCACCGCCGCCATGAGGCGTCGAGAAAGTCTTGTGCAGATTGATGTGCATCACGTCAAAACCCATATCCCCCGGACGACAAGCACCCAGCATAGGATTCAGGTTGGCTCCATCGTAGTACATCAGGCCACCACACCCGTGAATCAGCTTGGCAATTTCCGGAATCTGCCGTTCGAAGAGTCCCAACGTATTAGGATTGGTCATCATCATGGCAGCGATGTTAGGTCCTTCTTGCTCTACTAACCGAACGAGGTCATCGTAATCAACCAGGCCGTCGGCTCCGCTCTTCACCTCGACGATGTCGAGTCCGCAGACGGCAGCCGAAGCAGGATTGGTCCCATGAGCAGAGTCGGGTACTATCACCTTCTTTCGCTGCATGTCGTGACGCGAACGGTGATAATTGTCAATGACCATCAAGCCCGTCAGTTCACCATGGGCACCGGCATAGGGCCTGAAGGTGAAATGAGCAAGACCTGTCAACGCACAAAGCATCTTCTCCAGCATCTTGATGGCAGCCAGTGCACCCTCCGTGGTATTGGCAGGCTGCAAAGGATGCAGGTTCCGGAACTCAGGAAGAGCAGCCATTTCCTCGTTGATCTTGGGGTTGTACTTCATGGTACAAGAACCCAACGGGTAGAAGCCGTTGTCTACACCAAAGTTATTCTGTGACAGATTGGTATAGTGACGGACAACGGTCAGTTCGTCACACTCAGGCAACTGGGCGTCTTCCTTGCGGCGCAACTCTGCAGGTACTTCGTACTGACTGAACTTGTTACGAGGCAGACTATAGCCCCGACGGCCCTCATGTGAGAGTTCGAAAATCAGGTTTCCGTACAATCGGTTGTTCATAGGGCTGCTACTTTTATAAGGTTATCAATTTCTTCCTTGGTACGTTTCTCGGTGACCGCAAAGAGAATGCCTTCCTCCAAGCGGATGCCACCCAACATGCCAGCGTCAATGAAACGCTGACAGAGCGTATCGACGTCACCATCGTACTTCACATAGAACTCATTGAAAAAAGGTTTCTGGTAAACCAACTGGAAGCGTCCCGTCTTCTGCAGTTCGTCACACAGATAGTGGGCTGCCGCATAAGAACGTTCTGCCGCCTCCTTCACACCCTCGCGCCCCATCAAGGCCATATACATGGTTACAAAGAGCGCCATCAACGACTGGTTAGAACAAATGTTGGAAGTAGCCTTCTGACGACGGATATGCTGTTCGCGAGCCTGTAACGTCAACACAAAGGCACGCTGGCCCCGATTGTCAACCGTCTTGCCGACAATGCGTCCCGGCATCTTGCGGATTAGCTTTTCCGTGCAGCACATATAGCCCACATAGGGACCTCCAAACGACAGGGGAATACCCAGCGACTGTCCGTCGCCGACAGCGATATCAGCCCCCCACTCGCCCGGCGTCTTCAGCACGGCAAGGTCTGCTGCCACACTATCCATGATAAACAGTGCCTTGTGCTCATGGCAGGCATCAGCAAAGCCCGTGAAGTCTTCCACAATGCCATAGACATTGGGCTGCTGGACAATGACACCAGCGACGCCGGAAAGAGTTGACAGTTGAGAGTTGAGAGTTGACAGGTCTGTGGTGCCGTCTGTCAAAGGAATCGTTACCAACTCTATTCCCTGATGAAGAGCATAAGTGTCAAGGACCTCGCGGGTTCTTGGATTCAAGCCGGCAGATACCAGCACCTTGTCGGCCTTTTTGCCAGCAGCCACAGCCATCATCATGGCCTCTGCCGTAGCCGTTGCACCGTCGTACATGGAAGCATTGGAAACATCCATGCCCGTCAACTCGGCCATCATAGACTGATACTCAAAAATATAGTGCAGCGTACCCTGTGAAATCTCTGCCTGATACGGTGTGTAACTGGTCAGGAATTCCGAGCGTGACAGCAGGTTAGGAATCACGCTGGGGGTATAGTGGTCGTAGGCACCCATGCCGGCAAAGCATACCAATTGGCGATTCTTGGAACCTAACAGTTGGAAAGCCTGCCGTACCTCCAGTTCACTGGCACTCAAGGGTATGTCATAGTCACCACGAAAGCGGATGTCCTCAGGTATCTGGGCATAGAGATCGTCCAGGCTCTTGCACCCGACTTTCTCCAACATCACTTGAATATCCGCCTCGGTATGAGGAAAATACTTGAACATGGTAGACACTGAATGTTATTTTTCACAAAAAGCAGCGTATGCCTTGGCATCCATCAGGTTGTTCAGCTCTGAAGCATCGGCAATGGTCACCTTGATAATCCAGTTCTCGTAAGCATCGTTATTGACCAGTTCCGGCTGGTCTTCCAAAGCCTCGTTCACCTCGACTACCACACCTGTTACCGGCGATATCAGGTCTGACGCAGCCTTCACACTCTCTACGGCACCGAACTCCTCGCCGGCCGTGACCTCATCGTCTACCTCGGGCATGTCTACATACACCACATTGCCCAAGGCATGTTGGGCATAGTCGGTAATGCCGATGTAACCATATTCACCCTCCACTTTCACATACTCGTGCGACTCGCTGTAATAGAGTCCCTCCAATACTTTTGCCATAATTCTTGATTGTTTTTAGTTATTACTTGATATTGTTATTTCTTATAGTGTTTGTCATAGAAACGCTTTTTGCAGACCACTCCCGGGAAAGTCTTCTTGCGGATCTGAATCTCCACCTCCGTTCCTAACGCTGCGCAAGAGGCATCAATGAGAGCCATGCAGACACTCTTGTCCGTAGAAATGGTGTGGTAGCCCGTAGTCACTTCTCCTATAGGCTGACCATCCTTTAATACGGCATAGCCGTGACGGGGAATAGCCTTGTCCTGCAACTCGATGCCTACCAACTTCTTCTGCGGGCCGGCTGCCTTTTGCCGGGTCAAGGCGTTACGTCCGATAAATTCCGGCTTATCCAACTTGACGAAGATGCCTAAGCCTGCCATTATAGGCGTGATATCAGCAGACAACTCGTCACCATAGAGCGGCAGTCCCACCTCGAAGCGCAAGGTATCACGGCAACCCAGGCCGCAAGGTTTCACACCGGCAGCCATCAGCTGGTCCCAGCAGTCATTGATATACTGAGGGGTAGCGTAAATCTCAAAACCGTCCTCACCCGTATAGCCCGTACGGCTGACAATGACATCGTCCAACTGCTTAAAGGTGTAGAACGTCAGTTCCTTGCAGGGAAGGCCCAGCACTTCTTCCATCACCTTTTCTGCCTCCGGACCCTGCACAGCCAACTCACCATACAAGTCGCTTTGGTGCTCTAAACTGACATTAAATCCTCCAGCCTGCTCTTGTATCCAGGCCCAGTCCTTGTCGATATTGGCTGCATTGATGACCAAGAAGAAACGGTCTGCTGCCATCTTATATATCAATAGGTCATCCACCACGCCACCATCTTCGTAGCACATCATACCGTAGAGAATCTTTCCCACGGGCATATCCCTCACGTCATTGGTGAAAATATGGTTGACATAACGCTCGGCATCAGCCCCAGTAATGAGCACCTCGCCCATGTGGCTGACATCAAAGACACCACACGCCTGACGGACAGCCTGATGCTCATCGACGATGTTAGAGTACTGAATAGGCATGATAAAGCCTCCGAAGGGCGACATCTGGGCCCCCAAGGCTACGTGTTTGTCGTAAAGACAAGTTTTTTTGTTAGTTTGTTCCATATTATAATAAATGTATGAATTCATCTTTAAGATACTGCTGTTCCAGCTGTTCTATGCCTGCCACCTGATCTGCAGTCAGCTGACAGCTGTCCTCACATAGCGTTTGGCGAATGTGTGCCTTCACTTCTTCGAGTTTCAGCGACACATGGTCTTTCAAGAGCGTAATGCGCTGGCGCACACTCTCGATTCCTTTTTTCTGAAGCTTGTCCGCACTGGGAGTGATGGCGCTAAGCATGTGGTCCATGTCGGTGTCATAGAGCAGCGTGCTATGGACAATGCTCCGATGGGGCAAGTGATAGAAAGCGGTTCCGCAGACCTTACGATCGCCTATCATCACATCGTTATGGCTGGTACTGGTAGCCTGAACACCCATCTGTCTGAGTGTCAGAAGTATCATTTGCAGGAAACGGTGGAAGACAACAGCCACCTGGTCGTCGGCAGTCACGTATGACAGCATCACATTGGACTGGTCTGCATAGACGCAGCCACCACCGCTTTTACGTCGATACAACTGTATGCCATGCTGTCTGCAGTAGTCCACATTGACCTCACTCTCCATTTGCTGGTTACGCCCGAAGATCACACTGGGAGCCACCTGCCACATGAAGAAATAGTCGCCAGGCGGCATCGTCCGTGCGACATACTCCTCCATCGCCAGATAAAAGGAAAGGCGCCGTGTCTGGTTGGCAGGGTAATCGATATATATCATGAGTTTTTAGTTATTTCTCCATGTGATTGCCTTGCAAAGTTATGAAGAAATTATGCAATAACCAAGAAAAAAACAAAAATATTTTGCCAATCGGACAAATTGCACTATCTTTGCACTCAAAATATATTTCACTGTGGAATTATTACAAGACATCAAATACCCTGAAGACCTCAGAAAACTGGCTGTCGACCAGTTGCCACAACTCTGTCAAGAGCTGCGCGAGGACATTGTCAAGGAATTGTCTGTCAACCCGGGTCATCTGGCATCGAGCTTAGGCGTGGTGGAACTGACGGTGGCCTTGCACTATGTCTACAACACGCCAGAAGACCGTATCGTATGGGACGTAGGCCACCAAGCCTACGGCCACAAGATTCTGACAGGGCGACGCGAACAATTCTGTACGAATAGGAAACTGGGCGGACTGAAGCCTTTCCCGTCACCAGAGGAAAGCGAATATGACACGTTCATGTGCGGACATGCCTCGAACAGCATTTCCGCTGCCTTGGGCATGGCAATTGCAGACAAAAATAAGCAGCGGCAGGTGGTGGCCGTCATCGGCGACGGTGCCATGTCGGGCGGTCTGGCCTACGAAGGACTGAACAACGTCTCTTCGTCGGACAATGACATCCTGATTATCCTGAACGACAACAACATGTCGATAGACCGTGCCGTAGGAGGTATGCAGGAGTATCTGCTTTCGCTGTCTACCAACGAGACTTACAACGCCCTGCGCTTCAGGGCTTCGCGCTGGCTGCACAAGGTAGGGCTACTGGAGGATGACCGTCGCCGTGGGCTGATTCGTCTGACCAATGCCGTAAAATCGGCCATCTCGCACCAGCAGAACGTCTTCGAGGGCATGGACATCCGCTACTTCGGGCCTTTCAACGGTCACGACGTGAAAGCACTGGTACGCATCCTGAGACAAATGAAGGGCATGAAAGGGCCCAAGCTGCTACACCTGCACACGCAGAAAGGCCATGGCTATGCTCCCGCCGAGAAGGACGTCACCGTGTGGCATGCGCCTGGACGGTTTGACATGGAGACCGGCGTGAGACAGGAGGAAAGAAAAGGAGAAAAGGAGAACACCCCACCTCGCTATCAGGATGTATTTGGCGAGACGCTGCTGGAACTGGCCCGCCAGAATCCGAAGATTGTAGGCGTCACACCAGCCATGCCCACAGGCTGCTCGATGA
>DEWO01000153.1:0-6668 GCA_002363695.1 Prevotella sp. UBA3208 | reverse complement strand
TGATGAAGGAGATGCCCGAGCGTACTTTCGATGTAGGCATTGCTGAGGGACACGCCGTGACATTCTCCGGAGGAATGGCCAAAGAAGGGCTGATTCCCTTCTGCAACATATATAGTGCCTTTGCCCAACGGGCTTACGACAATATCATCCACGATGTGGCTATCCTACGGCTGAACGTCATTCTTTGCTTGGACCGCGCCGGACTGGTAGGCGAAGACGGACCTACGCATCATGGTGCTTTCGACATGGCGGCCCTGCGCCCTATCCCCCATCTGACCATTGCATCGCCCATGGACGAACACGAGTTGCGTCGGCTGATGTATACGGCACAATTGCCCGACAAGGGACCTTTCGTCATCCGTTACCCACGAGGTCGCGGCACGCTGGTAGACTGGCATTGTCCACTGGAGGAGATTCCTGTAGGAAAAGGACGTAAGCTGCGTGACGGCGAGGACATGGCTGTGATAACCATTGGCCCCATCGGCCATACAGCAGCACAGGCCATTGACGAACTGGATGCCCTCCACCCGTCGTCCAGAATCGCCCATTACGACCTGCGCTTCCTGAAGCCTCTGGACGAAGAGTTGCTACACGAGGTGGGCCGTCGCTTCAAGAAGGTGGTCACCATCGAGGATGGCGTACGTAGCGGTGGCATGGGCTCTGCCGTACTGGAATGGATGAGCGAGCACGACTACAATCCCGTCATCCGACGCCTGGGACTGCCCGATGAGTTTGTAGAGCACGGCAAGGTCAGTGAGCTACAGGCCATTATAGGCATAGACAAAGACAGCATCAAACGAGCCATACAAGAACTACTATGAAGATTATCATTGCCGGAGCAGGTGCCGTGGGTACTCACCTGTCGAAACTGCTGTCACGCGACCATCAGGACTGCGTGCTCATAGACGAGGACCCTAACCGTCTGGGCGACCTTGACAGCCGTTATGACATCATGACGCTGCAAGGGCGCACCACCAGCATCAACACGATGAAGGAGGCAGGAGTAGAGAATGCTGACCTCTTTGTCGGCGTCACTCCTGACGAGAGCCGCAACATGAATGCGTGCATGATAGCCCATGCCTTAGGTGCCAAGAAAACGGTGGCCCGCATCGACAACTTTGAATATCTGGACCCTACGCGCAAAGAACTCTTCGAGCGAATGGGCATCAACTCGCTGATTTTTCCTGAAGTGCTGGCAGCGGTAGACATTGTCAACGGCCTGAAGATGTCGTGGGTGCGCCAGCGTTGGGACGTCAACGGAGGCGATCTGGTGATGCTGGGCATCAAGCTCCGCAACACCTGTGAAGTGCTGAACCAGCCGTTGCGAACGCTCTGCGGCCCCGATGACCCCTATCATATCGTAGCCATCAAACGGGATGGTGAGGCACTGATACCCGGTGGTAACGACGTGCTGCAGGAGAACGACCTGGCCTACTTCATGACCACACGCGAGTATATTCCCTATATCCGGCAGATCAGCGGCAAGGAGCACTATGCCGATGTCAAGAACGTCATCGTGATGGGTGGCGGACGAACGGCAGTGCGAATGGCCAAGATGGCTCCAGACTATATGAACCTGAAAATCATCGAACAGGATGCTGCACGCTGTGAGAAGCTCAACGAGAAGCTGGCCGACCAAGACGTGATGATTATCCATGGTGACGGACGTGACTTGGGACTGCTGCAGGAAGAGGGCATTCAGAATACACAGGCCTTTGTGGCACTGACCGGCAATGCCGAGACGAACATTCTGGCCTGCCTGACCGCCAAGCGTCTGGGAGTCCGCAAGACGATAGCCATGGTGGAGAACCTGGACTATGTCGACATGGCTGAAAGCCTGGACATCGGCACCATCATCAACAAGAAGACGCTGGCTGCCAGCCACATCTACCAGATGATGCTCGATGCCGATGTCAGCAATGTGCGCAGCCTGATGCTGGTGGATAGTGACGTGGCAGAGTTTACTGCCGCCAAAGGGGCACGTGTAACCAAACGTCCCGTGAAGGACCTCGGCCTGCCTACCGGTGTCACCATAGGCGGACTGGTACGCAACGGGCAGGGTATTCTGGTCAACGGTAACACGCAGATTGAGGCTGGCGACTCCGTCATGGTGTTCTGTCATGAGCAGAACCTGAAAAAAGTGGAGAAATACTTCAAGGAGCACACGCTATGGTAAACTTCCCGCTCATATACAAGATTATCGGCTCACTGCTGTTCCTGCTGGGCACCATGCTGGCCATCTGTGTGGGCATAGCCTTGTATTATGGCGAGGATGACATGTTGCCGTTCCTCATAGCCACTCTGCTGACAGTGAGTGTCGGCTTCGTATTCAAATACCTGGGGCGCAATGCCACCAACAACCTCAGCCGTCGCGACAGTTACTTTCTGGTCACGGCCAGCTGGATTATCTTTACCTTCTTCGGTATGCAGCCCTTCCTCATCGGAGGCTACATCCCTAACGTCACCGATGCGTTCTTCGAAACCATGTCCGGCTTCACCACCACTGGGGCCAGCATCCTGAACGACGTAGAATGGCTGCCCCACGGCATCCTGTATTGGCGCACGCAGACACAGTGGATAGGCGGCTTGGGAATCGTCTTTTTCACCATCGCCATTCTGCCCTCCATGGTAGGCAACGGCAGCGTGAAAGTATTCTCTGCCGAAGCCACAGGCCCGATGCGCTCCAAGATGCATCCGCGACTGTCAACCATGGCCAAATGGATTTGGACCATCTATCTGGGGCTGACCGTTGCCTGCGTACTTTCGTTCTACGCCTGTGGCATGAACTGGTTCGACAGCATCAACTATGCCATGACCACCACGGCTACGGGTGGTTTTGCAACCCATAACGACACGACCACCTATTTCAACTCCCCGTCCATCGAGTACGTTTCCGTGCTGTACCAGTTTCTGGCGGGCATCAACTTTGCCATGCTCTACATGGCTATCTTCAAGTTCAAGGTGGGCAATCTGCTCAAGAGTTCCGAGTTCAAGCTCTACCTTTTTATCATTACCGCAGCAACCACATTCATCGCCTACTTGCTGATGACCCGCAACGGATATGGGCTGGAACGGGCCTTCCGTTCATCGCTCTTCCATGTAGTGTCCTTCATGACCACCACGGGAATCTTCAACGACGATGCTGCCATGTGGCCACGCATCACCTGGGTGGTCCTGGGCTGTCTGATGTTCATCGGAGCCTGTTCAGGGTCTACTACGGGAGGCTTCAAATGCATCCGTCTGGTCATGGTCTTCAAGGTGTTGCGCAATGAGTTCCGACGCATTCTCCACCCCAACGCCATACTGCCTGTCAAGGTAAACGGCCAGACAGTATCCCAACAGAAACTCTCCACCCTGCTGGCATTCTTTGCCATCTTTACCTTCATGGTGCTCATCACCGCCACCATCATGGTGATGGCAGGCATCGACTACACCAACTCCGCAGTGATTGCCCTGAGCTGTATCAGCAATGTGGGAGCCTCGCTGAGCACCGAGATAGGCCCCGTGCTGTCGTGGGGCGAACTGCCTGTACACATCAAGTGGACCTGCTCGTTCCTCATGCTTGTAGGCCGTCTGGAAATTCTGTCGGTGCTGGTGCTCTTCACACGGGCCTTCTGGAAAGACAATTAAGTAAAAGCCGGCAACGAAACGTATATCATATAAAGTAACTACATACCAAACACTCATGTACACTAAGAATGTGAAAGTCTATAAGTTCACACCTTTATTGAAGACCCTTATCTGGGGCACAGAGAGCTGGCAGATCAGCGGTGTCCCCGGCAATGAGACGCCCTGCGACGGGCAGAATCTCAACGATTTGGTAAAAACACTCAAGGAGAAACTGATTGGCGAAGCTAACTACCAGCGCTTTGGCGACGAGTTTCCCCTGCTCATCAAGTTCATTGATGCCCATCAGGACCTGAGCATCCAGGTACATCCCACCGACGAGATAGCCCACCGGCAGGGAAAGCCCCGTGGCAAGACGGAGATGTGGTACGTCATGGACTCACAGCCTACGGCCAAACTCTACAATGGACTGAAGATGCTGATTACACCAGAGCAGTACAAGGAGATGGTGGCCAACGACACCATCTGCAACGCACTGGCTCAATACAACGTCCATGAGGGCGATTGCTTCTTCATCCCTGCAGGCCGCATCCACGCCATTGGTGCCGGATGCTATCTGGCTGAAATCCAGCAGACCTCGGATGTCACCTACCGCATCTATGACTACAAGCGGCGCGACAAGGACGGCAACCTGCGACAGCTGCACACCCAGGAGGCTGCCGAAAGCATCAACTTCACCGTCCTGCCTGACTATCGTCAGCAGTACACCCCCCAGAAGAACGAGGGCCAGTTGCTGGTGGAATGTCCCTACTTCAACACGGCCGTCTACGACCTCACCGAACCCATGACCATCGACTACTCCGAGCTCGACTCGTTTGTCATTCTCATCGGTCTGAAGGGCGAAGGCTCGCTGAGTGTTGACGGCGAGGAAGTGCCGTTCCGCGCCGGCGAAACGTTGCTCATCCCTGCCACAGTCCAAGAGGTACGTGCCGAGGGAACCATTAAATTTCTGGAGACTTACGTGCTGTCGTAAAATACCGTTCCAGGTCCTGCCGGATACGCAGGAACTGGGGCGACTGCTGATAGCCCGTATTCTTCTTCAACGCCTGACGGATGTCCTGCAACGAGTGTTCGTAGCAGGACATTTCGTTACGCTTCTGCATATGGTGTCGCGCCGTACGGGCTATCTCTTCCTGACGCTCCTGGCGCAGGCGGTTACATACCTTATTTAATATAGGTACTACCACATTGTCGAACAGGTGGTGTCCCTGAATGTAGAGGTAAGTGGTCAGGGCTGTCACGCCCAAAGCCTTTATGCTATCCTTGGTCTTCAGGAATTCCTCTTTGTTGTCGGGAAACTCGGCCTGCAGCTGACGCACCTTCACGGCGACCTTCTTGCGCAAGTGCTCTATGCTGTGCTGGGGTTCCAGCACATTGAAGCCCCCAGGGTCGACTATGCGGCCAAAGTCGGTCAGCGAGAATTGGTTGTGTCTGCCCGTACGATAGAACCACACCGACCACACGAACAATGGGAATATAGCATCTGAGTACAGGCGCAGATATTCCTCGAAGTCGAAGATGCGATGATCGTTCAGCGTCACAGCCACACACGTTTCGTGCAGTGAGGGGGCATAACATTGCAGGTTCTCGATGGCATAGGCATAGGTGTGGAAGACGTAGGGACTCTCCAGCACCTTCTTCGACTGTGGCGTGGCTCCCTGCAGCAGATAGTCGAAGTCTGCGTCGACACAGGCTATCATATCCGGTCCCACATGGTCACCCACAAAGTTCATCAGCACCGACTTCTTGCCACGCTCCAGTTTCTGGTGCGAAGGCAGCATCACTTCAAAGTAGCGCTCAGCATTCTCAAACGGGCTGAGCACAGTGCGCCAGAAGTAGATGTCGTCGTAACTCTCGACATAAGCCACGATTCTGCGCCGTGCCTGCTTCGACTTCAGGCGGTTCGCCGCCTCGAAGTACTGCGAGTTGAGATTATCCTTCAGCCGATTTGCCATACAGCGGTAGCGAACTTTTCACTTTACACTTCAATGTCACTCACTTCCGTCACCTTGTCCAGCCAGCCGTTCATGATGACGGCAGGCGAGTGGGTGGTCAGAATTATCTGTACGTTGGGGTTCAGCTCCAAGATGAGGTCAATGAGCCGTTTCTGCCATTCTATGTGCAGGCTGACCTCCGGCTCGTCCATGAACAGCACGTAAGGCTGCTGGTCCTCCACCAGCACCGTCAGCAGGATGGCCAGCATCTGCTTCTCACCGCTCGACAACTGGTAGGGTACCAGCGTCTCACCAATCTGCGAGAAGCGTATCTCGTTCTCCGTACGCACAATGGTTTTGCCAGTCTCCTCAAACAGGTCGTCCACCATGTCCTGAAAACGCTTCTTCGAGCCCGACAGCAGCTGGGCCTCCTCCGTGTGTCCCTGCTGCAACTCGGAGATAATGCGGTTGCCGATGTTCACCTGATAGTCCAGATACTTGCGCTGCAGGTGGTACAGCTGGAAATCCAGGGCCGACCGGATGCGTGAGTCCACCATGTTCATGGTTTCAGAGTCCAGCACCGGTGAGTCCAGCGAGCGGATGATGTCAAACCTGACGTGCGTCGCATCCTCAGGCTCTGCCGTGATGTGTACCCCTTTCAGCAGATGGTTGATCAGATCACCATTGGTGTTGATACTGCGGAACACTTTGTTCAGGATAGTGCTCTTGCCCACCCCGTTGATGCCGCTCAGGATGTTGACGTGCGGATCCAGCGTCCACAAGATGTGCTTCTTGCCACTCCACAGAGAGTCTATCTCTATCTGCTTGATATAATCTGCGTACTTCATAGTTTCCAAGTTTGCTGCAAATATAGCGATTATTTTTCAATTAGCCACCCTTTTGGAGGACTTTTTCGTCAGTTTTGTCATACAGACTTGGCAAAGCAGCAGACATACATTAAATAATCTTTAAATTATGAACTATGAACTACGAACTATGAACATTTTTTTGTATCTTTGCAGCAAATTATAAATAGTAAATTGTTAAATCGTAAATTAGTATGGCATTTTTAACCAACGACAAACTGACCATCGTCGGCGCAGCCGG
>DEWO01000093.1:2238-7735 GCA_002363695.1 Prevotella sp. UBA3208 | reverse complement strand
AAAATCAATATCATCGACACTCCGGGACACTCAGACTTCGGTGGCGAGGTAGAGCGTGTGCTCAATATGGCAGACGGTTGTCTGCTCCTGGTCGATGCCTTCGAAGGCCCCATGCCACAGACACGCTTCGTGTTGCAGAAGGCCCTGCAGATTGGCCTCAAACCCATCGTGGTGGTCAACAAGGTGGACAAACCCAACTGTCGGCCTGAGGAGGTCTACGAGATGGTGTTCGACCTGATGTTCTCGCTCAACGCCACCGAGGACCAGCTCGACTTCCCCGTCGTCTATGGCTCTGCCAAGAACGGCTGGATGGGCGAAGACTGGCAGAAGCCTACTACCGACATCACCTATCTGTTGGACAAGATTGTCGAGGTGATTCCTGCCCCCAAACAGTTGGAGGGCACCCCCCAGATGCTGATTACGTCGCTCGACTATTCCAGCTATACGGGCCGTATCGCTGTAGGACGTGTACATCGTGGACAACTGAAGGATGGCCAGCAGGTCACCATTGCCCATCGTGACGGCTCGATGGAGAAAACCAAGATCAAGGAACTCCACATCTTCGATGGCATGGGTCATGTCCGCACTGATAAGGTCGACTGTGGTGACATCTGTGCGGTCATCGGTCTGGAGAAGTTCGAGATTGGCGATACCATCTGTGACATCGAGCATCCCGAGCCCCTGCCGCCTATCGCCATTGACGAGCCTACCATGTCCATGCTGTTTACCATCAACGACTCACCGTTCTTCGGTAAGGAGGGTAAGTTTGTGACCTCTCGTCATATCAACGACCGTCTGGAGAAGGAACTGGAGAAGAACCTGGCCCTGCGCGTAGAGCCCTACGAGGACGCTACCGACCGCTGGATAGTTTCTGGCCGTGGTGTGCTGCACCTGAGTGTGCTCATCGAGACCATGCGTCGCGAAGGTTATGAGCTGCAGGTGGGACAGCCGCAGGTTATCTATAAGGAGATTGACGGTCAGAAGTGCGAGCCCATTGAGGAACTCACCATCAATGTTCCAGAGGAGTTTGCCTCGAAGATGATTGACATGGTGACACGCCGCAAGGGTGAGATGACTTCCATGGAGAGCCAGGGCGAACGTACCAATATCGAGTTTGACATCCCCTCCCGAGGCATCATCGGACTGCGTACCAATGTGCTGACAGCCAGCCAGGGTGAGGCCATCATGGCACACCGCTTCAAGGAGTATCAGCCCTACAAGGGTGAGATTGAGCGTCGCGTCAATGGTTCCATGATAGCCTTGGAAACGGGTAATGCCTTTGCCTATGCCATCGACAAACTACAGGACCGTGGCAAGTTCTTCATCGATCCCGGCGAGGATGTCTATATGGGACAGGTCGTGGGTGAGCACGTTCATGATAACGACCTCGTGGTCAACGTCTGCAAAGCCAAGCAGCTGACCAACGTCCGTGCCTCGGGTACCGACGAGAAGGCTCGCATCATTCCCAAGGTCGTCATGTCTTTGGAAGAGTGTCTGGAGTATATCAAGGAAGACGAACTGGTGGAGGTCACTCCCAAGTCCATGCGTATGCGCAAGATTATCCTCGACCACGACCAGCGCAAAAAGGCAAGCAGAGCGTAAGCCAAAGATATATAGTAATCCCCCGTCAGCATGGCGGGGGATTATTGTTCCTATGCGTCGGCAAAGACGCGGCCGTCGTCGAGGGTAATTTGTAGCTTGGTGTATTCGCAGTGGAAATCGTGCTGCAGACGGTCCAGGTAGCGGGCGCATTCCCATTTGCACATCGGCAGGTCGTGCAGCAGGTAGTTGCCACAACTCTGTGGTTCTGTGGCAGGCACACTGTCTTGTGTCAGTATCCACTGCAGACACCTGATGGTCAGCTGTCGCATATCCTCCACGGTATATGCTCCTGTCATGATGATATACATGCCCGTGAGACATCCCATGGGGCCTACATAGACTACATCGTCTTTCACCTCACTGTTACGGAACCATGTCGCCATCAGGTGTTCTATGCTGTGTATGGCAGCTGGAGCCACTGCTGGCTCTTTGTTAGGTTCTGTGATGCGCAGGTCAAAAGTCGTAAAGCCCTTGTCCTCACGTGAAACGTATATACCCGGCTTCAGTTGGGTATGGTCGATTGTAAAACTCTTTATGACTTCCATATATAAACCTTATACTCTTTAACCCTTAACCAAGAAACGCTCACAAGCTCTCTATAAACGCCTTGGTGGTCAGGAACGATTTCTCTGCTACCGTATCCCAGAAATTATGATACTGCGAGGCATCCGTGTCGTGCAGGGGAATGTCGCTGATGACCCGGAACGAAATGAAGGGGACCTTGTTGATATAGCAGGTCTGGGCAATGGCACATGACTCCATGTCCACCGCCTTGGCCTCAGGAAATAATTCAATGATGCTGCGCATCTTCTCCTTGGTGTCCACAAACCAGTCGCCCGTCACAATGAGTCCTGTGTGCAATTTTATGCCTTCGGCCTTTATCTCTAAGCTTTTCTGCAGCAGGTATTCATCCGCCTGGTAGCGGACGGGCAGACCCTGCACCTGACCGTACACGGTGGTGTTGTCAATCGCTGTGCCGCAATAGACATCGTGGTAGCACACCTCAGAACCGATGATGATGTCCTGCACTTGTATGCCGTCACCGTTACCTCCGGCACAGCCGCTGCTGATGATGACATCAGGATGCTCCTCATTGATCATTCGTTGGGCACCCAGCGCAGCGTTCACCTTGCCGATGCCACACTTCTGCACCACCACGTGGCGCCTGTCGAAAAGGTCCTGCAATTGGCGCAGTTCCTTGTCCATCGCTACAATAATACCTATTTTCATAACATAGAAAGATGATTTTGCTTGCAAAATTAAGAAAAAACGAGAGAAATGCAAAAGGAAAGTTCACTTTTCATCACTTTTTTGCTTTTCTAATAGTGTAATTATAGAAAAATCGTAACTTTGCACCTAATTCCAGTCCATTATTGACGTAAGAGTATGGCAGGCAAGTACGGTTTCCTGAAAGACGGCAGGGAGATATGCGGGCCCTTCAGCGAGAGCGACATCTATGTGCACAAGGACTTTATCATCCTGGGACGCCGAATGATGTATTGGAACGACATGGATACGGTATATGAGGTGTGTGGCTTTGAGAAGTGGTATGTGAATGTGGAGAGCCTGAGCCTGACAAGCCTGTCGAAGCTGATGGGACAACGGAAGCGGGGGTGACGAGACGTCTGTCAATACGCAGAAGTTAAAAAGCACTATCAGAAAACGTTTTATTGCGATAAGTGTTTGCGATTTTAAAATAGTTTTCGTATCTTTGCCCGCTAAAACCAAAAAAGTGTATGAAAAGTCTGAAAGCATGGCTGCCTGATGTGCTGGCAGTAGTATTATTTGCAGTGATTTCCTTTGCCTACTTTTTCCCGGCAGACATCGAAGGGCGTATCCTCTATCGCCACGATTCGTCAGCTGGACGTGGGGCTGGACAGGAACGTACGGAATATATGCAGCGTACCGGTAAGGAGACGCGTTGGACCAACGCTTTGTTCGGGGGAATGCCTACCTACCAGATGGCACCGTCCTACAATAGTACCTCGCTGCTGGGTAAGATAGGGAATGCCTATCACCTGTGGCTGCCCGAGAACGTGTGGTATGTCTTTGCCTATCTGTTAGGATTCTACATCCTGCTGAGGGCTTTCGACTTCCGTTGGTATCTGGCAATGTTGGGTGCCGTGGTATGGGCTTTCTCCAGCTACTTCTTCATTATCATTGCTGCCGGTCATATCTGGAAGGTCATGGCACTGGCCTATCTGCCACCCATGATAGCGGGTATCGTACTGGCGTTCCGGGGCAAGTACCTGTGGGGTTTGGTGCTAACGGCACTGTTCTCTGCCTTGGAGGTGCTGGCCAACCACGTACAGATGACCTACTACTATTTGTTTGTTATCCTCGCAATGGTCATCGCCTTTGTCATTGAGGGAGTCCGCAACAAACAGGCTGGTGGCTGGCAGCATGTGCTGAAAGCCTCGGCCGTCTGTGCGGTTGGTGCGGCCATCGGCATCTGTCTGAACCTCTCCAACCTCTATCATACCTGGGTCTATGGTCAGGAGTCAATGCGCGGCAAGAGTGAACTGGTGAAACAGGATTCCGGCAACCAGACCTCCAGTGGACTGGACCGTGACTATATCACCCAGTGGAGCTATGGCCTCGATGAGACGTGGACCCTGCTGGTACCCAATACCAAGGGCGGAGCCTCAGTGCCCATGGTTCAGAACCAGACGGCCATGAAACATGCCAACAACGACTATCTGGGCATCTACCAGCAGATTGGTCAGTACTGGGGCGAGCAGCCCATGACGGCAGGACCAGTCTATGTGGGGGCCTTTGTGCTGATGCTCTTTGTGCTGGGACTGTTCATTGTCAAAGGCCCGCTCAAGTGGGCATTGTTGGCAGTCACCATCCTGTCCGTGCTGTTGTCGTGGGGTCGTAACTTCATGCCGTTCACGGACTTCTTCCTTGACTATATCCCCCTCTATTCCAAGTTCCGTACCGTAGCCAGCATCCTGGTCATTGCCGAGTTTACCATCCCTCTGTTGGCCATGCTGGCACTGAAGAAACTGGTGGACGAGCCGGAACTCCTGAAGAGTCATGCCAAATGGCTGTACACCTCGTTTGCCCTGACGGCTGGTGTGGCCCTGCTGTTTGCGCTGATGCCGAAGCTCTTCTTCCCTGACTATATCAGCACCAGCGAGATGCAGGCCATGAGCCAGATTCCCGCTGATCAGCTGGCACCGCTTGTGCAGAATCTGACGGAGATGCGTGTAGCCGTCTTTACAGCCGACTGCTGGCGTTCGTTCTGGATTATCGCCATCGGAACGGCCTTCCTGCTATTGTTCAAGTATCAGAAGGTACGTGCTGAGCTCATGGTGGGCTGTCTGGTAGTCCTGTGTCTGGTCGATATGTGGCAGGTCAACAAACGTTATCTCAACGACGGTATGTTCGTTCCTGCCAGCGTCCGTGAAGAGCCCATGCAGAAATCGGCAGCCATCGACCATATCCTGAAGGACAAGACACTCGACTTCCGTGTACTGAACCTCGCCACGTCGACCTTCAACGAGAACGAGACCTCGTTCTATCTGAAGAGCATCGGTGGCTATCATGCTGCCAAGCTCCGTCGTTATCAGGAACTCATCGATGCCCATATCGAACCCGAGATGCGCAATCTCTATGGGGCTGTGGCCGATGCAGGAGGTGATATGACACAGGTCAATGGCGACTCCATCTATCCGGTGCTCAACATGCTCAATACCAAGTATTTCATTCTGCCCCTACAGGGTGGTCAGACTGCTCCCGTCGAGAATCCCTATACCTATGGCAATGCTTGGTTTGTCGACAAGTTGACCTATGTGGACAATGCCAATCAGGAACTTGACAAGATCGGACAGCTGGCCTTGCGTCATGAGGCTGTGGCAGACAAGAAGTTCCGCGAACAGTTGGGTGATGC
>DEWO01000093.1:0-2029 GCA_002363695.1 Prevotella sp. UBA3208 | reverse complement strand
TACGTGCTGCGGGCCCTGCGTGTCAGTCCGGGTCGCCACGAGGTGGTGCTGAGCTTCTTCCCCAAGAGCATCGACCGCACGGAGACAGTGGCCTATGCCGCCTACATCGTCTTGTTGCTTATTCTGCTGTTCCTCGGATGGAATGTCTTACGTAAGCGCGGTGCGCATACCACACAATCATTGCCAGACAAAGCAGCGGAATAATGAACGACAGGTTGGTGCTGGGCAGTCCGAGCACGGTGATGTTACTCTGGATGATGGCTGCTTGGATGGGTGGAAAGAATGAACCGCCCAAGATGGCCATAACCAGTCCGGCACCGGCTATCTTGATGTGCTCACCGATGCCCCGCAGTGCCAGGCCGTAGATGGTCGGGAACATCAGCGACAGGCAGATGCTGACCGTTACCAGACAATAGATGCCGTTACGATTAGTAAAAGAGATGACGCCTATCAGCGCTGCTATTCCCAGAATAGCCATGGTGGAGAGCATACGCTCGGGCGAGAACCAGTTCATGAGCCACGAACAGATGAACCGGCTGCAGGCAAAGAAGGCGATGGCCACGATGTTGAATTTCTGCGACAGCACCTCAGCCTCTTGTTCCGTCATACCTTCGGCAATGAAGATGCGTGTACCATAGAGGATGATGTACATCCAGCAGGCTGACTGTGCCCCCACATAGAAGAACTCTGCCAGCACCCCTTCGCGGTAGTTCTTTTGCTGGAATAGTTCCGACAAGATGGTGGTGAAGTTCTTGTGACTGTCTTCCTTGTCGAAGTGCGGTAGGTGGGTCAGGTATATGACCACCATCAGGATGATGACCACAGCGGCAATAAAGTAGTAGGGCTCTATCAGCACCCCTAAGTCATGGTTTTTCACGATGTTGAACTGCTGTTCGGGTAACTGTTCGCGCACATAACTCTCTATGGGGCTGATGCGCTGGTGTACGGTGATGGCCACCAACATACCGGCCAGCGAACCCAAGGCGTTGAATGCCTGAGCAGTATTCAGTCGCTGGATGGCACTCTGCTCGTTTCCCATGCTGTAGACGTATGGATTGCAGCTGGTCTCCAGAAATGACAGACCGCACGTCAGGATGAAGTAAGCCCCTAGGAACGGCATGAACACCCCCATCGCCTTGGCAGGCAGGAACAGCAGGGCCCCCAGTGCGTATAGTCCCAGTCCCACGAGTACGCCCCATTTGAACGAGAAGCGTTGTATGAACAGGGCAGCAGGGAACGCCATGCAGAAATAACCCAGGTTAAAGACCACAGGCACGAGAGCTGCCTCAGTGGTACTCATGCGGAATATCTTGGAGAAGGCTCCCACCATGGGCGTTGTCACGTTGTTGGCAAATCCCCACAAGGCAAAGCACAGAGTGATGAGCACAAACGCAACCAGTGAACCTCCTATCTCACTCTTGGTAAATGAATTGTTTTTGGTCAGTTTCATTGTATAGTTTATTGATTTCGGGGCAAAGTTAGTGTTTTTTTCTTGAAAATCACTATCTTTGCAGGTAAAAACTGATAACAAGATGAAAAAGTTGCTTTCATTGCCGCCTAATCTGGTGGAATGTTTCCATGATGTGACAGGACTGTCGCACGAGGAGTTCTTTTGTGCGAATGACCCTATAGGCCATAAGTTAGGGTCGGGTGGGGGGACCACCTGGCTGCTGCAACAGGCCTTTCTGAGTGAAAAAGGAAAAGGGAAAAGTGAAAAAGATTTCGATGACTGGCTGGCTGGCGAGAAGCGTATTATCCTACATGCCGGGGGACAGAGCCGTCGCTTGCCGTCGTATGCTCCCAGTGGCAAGATACTGACTCCCATACCGGTGTTCCGTTGGGAACGGGGACAGAGGCTGTCGCAGACGTTGCTCGACCTGCAGCTGCCACTCTATGAGCGTATGATGGCGCAGGCTCCTGACCAGCTGACGACGATGATAGTCAGCGGTGATGTATATATCCGGGCTGCCGAGCGCCTCGGACAGATTCCTGATGCCGATGTTGTATGCTACGGCCTGTGGCTGGATGC
>DEWO01000004.1 GCA_002363695.1 Prevotella sp. UBA3208 | reverse complement strand
TTCAAGAAACAGCATCCTGGCTAAAAGAAAGGATGACATCAAGTCCCAAGACAGCAATCATTCTGGGGACAGGCCTCGGACAATTAGCTTCCGAGATAACAGATAAGACGGAATTTCCGTATAGTGAGATACCCAACTTCCCCGTATCTACGGTAGAAGGCCACTCCGGCAAGCTCATCTTCGGTAAGCTGGGCGGTGTTGACATTCTTTCCATGCAGGGACGTTTCCACTACTACGAGGGCTATTCCATGAAGGAGGTGACATTCCCCGTCCGCGTGATGTATGAGCTGGGCATCAAGACTCTTTTCGTATCGAATGCAGCAGGAGGCATGAACCCAGCCTTCAAAATTGGCGACCTGATGATTATCACCGACCACATCAACCTGTTCCCCGAACATCCGTTGCGCGGAAAGAACTTCCCTACGGGTCCTCGCTTCCCCGATATGCACGAGACCTATGACCGCAGCCTCATCAAGGAAGCCACAACCATTGCGAAAGAGGAGAAGATACGCATCACCTATGGTGTCTATGTAGGCGTGCAGGGACCGACCTTCGAGACTCCGGCAGAATACAAGATGTACCGCATGATGGGTGGCGACGCCGTAGGTATGTCAACCGTACCGGAAGTCATTGTTGCCCACCATTGCGGCATTCGCACCTTTGGCATATCAGTCATTACCGACCTGGGGGGCTTTGACACTCCAGTAGAGGTCAGCCACGAAGAAGTGCAGGAAGCAGCCAACAAGGCACAGCCGTTTATGACCGAGATTATGCGCCAGATGATTATCCGTTCAGAAAGTATCTATTCCGCTAATATAGAACAATTTAACACAGACCATCCCACAGAAGCATGGAAATCCAAAAAATAGGAGAATTCGGCTTGATAGACCGTCTGACTAAGGACATCAAGCCCCAAAACACATCTACCAAGTACGGCGTAGGCGACGACTGCGCCGTACTTCACTATCCCGACAGCGAAGTGCTCGTCACTACCGACATGTTAATGGAGGGCGTCCACTTCGACCTGACCTACATCGACTTGCAGCACTTAGGCTACAAGTCGGCCATGGTCAACATCAGTGACATCTTTGCCATGAACGGCACTCCCCGCCAGCTGACGGTTTCAATGGCACTCAGCAAGCGTTTCACAGTAGAGGATGTGGAGCTGTTCTACTCAGGACTGCGTCTGGCCTGCGACAAGTGGGGCGTAGACATCGTGGGTGGCGACACCACCAGCAGCTACACAGGGCTGGCTATCAGCATCACTTGCATCGGGGAAGCCCGCAAGGAAGACATCGTCTACCGCAATGGGGCCAAGGAGACAGACCTCATCTGTGTCAGCGGTGACCTGGGAGCCGCCTACATGGGACTTCAACTGCTGGAACGCGAGAAAGCCGTTTATTACGGACAGTTGGACGACCTGAACAAGCAGATAGCCGCCGCCAAGGAAGACGGCACGTACGAATCGAAAAGTGCTAAGTTCAAAGAGCAAAGTTCAAAGTTACAGGATTTCCAGCCCGACTTCGCCGGCAAGGAGTATCTGTTGCAACGCCAGCTGAAGACCGAAGCCCGAGGCGACATCATTCAGAAACTGCGCGAAGCCGGCATCCGCCCTACGGCAATGATGGACATCTCCGACGGTCTGTCCAGTGAACTGATGCACATCTGCAAGCAGAGTCATGTCGGCTGCCGCATCTTCGAGAAGCAGATTCCCATCGACTACCAGACTGCCGTGATGGCTGAGGAGCTGAACATGAACGTCACAACATGTGCCCTTAATGGCGGCGAGGACTACGAACTGCTGTTCACCGTGCCCATTGGCGACCACGAGAAGATACAGGAGATGGAGGACGTCAAGCTGATTGGACACATTACGAAAGAGAGTCTGGGACAGGTGCTGGTGACGCGCGACGACCAGGAATTTGAGCTCAAAGCGCAAGGCTGGGTACACCTTAAATAACTTTTTTGCAAAATAATCGGCCAAAAGTTTGGCCGATTCATTTTTTCTTCGTACCTTTGCACCCGCAATCAAGAGGATTGCCTTAGTGAAACTTAATGATGGTGCCTTAGCTCAGTTGGTAGAGCATCGGACTGAAAATCCGTGTGTCCCCGGTTCGATTCCTGGAGGTACCACTTTCCTCCTTTCATTATGAACCCCTGTCTCAGAGATTTCTCTAGCAGGGGTTTTTCTTTTTAAATAAAGTTAAAACATTCGGGGTGACCCGACTTTTAGTACACCTTTGTTGTACCTTTGCACCTATGTTGACGGAAAAGACAATGGAGAAGCTGCGTGTGCTGACAGAGTCGGCGAAGTACGATGTCTCGTGCTCGTCCAGCGGCACCGTGCGCAGCGGCAAGCAGGGCATGGTGGGCAACACCGTTGGCGGCGTAGGCATCTGTCACTCGTTTGCCGACGACGGGCGCTGCATCTCACTGCTGAAAATCATGCTCACCAACCACTGTATGTACGACTGCGCCTACTGCATCAACCGGCGCTCCAACGACATTCAGCGTGCCACACTTTCCGTCAGCGAACTGGAGGAAATCACGATGGAGTTCTATCGGCGCAACTACATCGAGGGGCTGTTCCTGTCGAGTGGTGTCGTGCGCAATCCCGACTACACGATGGAGCGCCTGACTGCCATCGTTCGCGACCTGCGCACCGTCCACCGCTTCAATGGCTACATCCACCTGAAAGCCATCCCCGGAGCCTCTCAGGAGTTGCTCAACGAAGCCGGACGCTGGGCTGACCGCATGAGTGTCAACATAGAGATTCCCAAAGAAGAGTCCCTGAAGGCACTGGCTCCTGAAAAAGACCACCAAAGCGTATTCCAACCCATGCGGCTCATCCAAACGGGAGTACTGGAGAACAAAGAGGAGCGCAAGAAGTTTCGTCACGCCCCCCGCTTTGTGCCTGCCGGACAGTCTACACAGATGATTGTCGGTGCTACGGGCGAGACCGACCAAGACATTCTCCAGATGTCATCCTCGCTCTACCAGCAGCCGTCTATGCGCCGTGTCTACTACTCGGGCTACATCAGCGTCAACACCTACGACAAGCGCCTACCCATTTTGAAGCAGCCCCCGCTGGTGCGCGAGAACCGGCTCTATCAGGCCGACTGGCTCCTGCGCTTCTACCATTTCAATGTGGACGAGATTGTAGATGATGCCCACAGCCATCTGGATCTCGACATCGACCCCAAGTTGGGCTGGGCCCTGCGGCATCCGGAATACTTCCCCGTTGACATCAACCGCGATGACTACGAGCGCATCCTCCGTGTACCGGGCATCGGCACCAAGTCTGCCTGGCTTATCGTCAACTCACGCCGCTTCAACCGCATCACCTCCTACCACCTGAAGAAGATGGGTGTAGTGATGAAAAAGGCCAAGTACTTCATTACCTGTGGCGAGCTGACCTCCGCCTTCTCACAACCCATCGTGGGCATCAACGAGCTGCATCCCGAGCGGCTGCGTCCACTGCTCGTCAGCAAGTCACAACAACGGCGTGCCGCCCAAGAGCAGCAACTGACCTTAGACTTCAAAGATTCCGAATAAGAAAATGCTCGTCTATACCTTTGACCGTACGTTAGACGGTGTACTAAGTGCCGTCTTTGATGCCTACTTCCGCCATCAGCAGCCGGACATACTGATAGGCAACGGGGAACAGCTGCCTCTCTTCTGTGACGAGGTGTGGCAGGTCGTCACCACTGAAGAGAAAGCCGCCAGGGTGTGGACAGGCATGGAGAAGCGTATGTCGCGCGAAGCTATGCGGCTCATCAGCGTCAGCTGGCTGTCTGAGGAGAAAGAGCTGAGCACCCCCCTATTCCATTATATATATAAGGTATTCCAGCAGACTGGCAGCAAACAATCCAGCATTGAACGCAATTTTTCCGACCCCGACGTGCTTTATGTCACCAACACAGCACGACGTGTGGCCCACGAGCAATTGCGCATGAAGCAATTCATCCGCTTCCAGAAAGCCAAGGACGGGACGTATCTGGGCGTCGTGTCACCCGACAACAATGTATTGCCCCTCATCACAGACCACTTCCAGGACCGTTTTAACGACCAACCCTGGCTGATCTATGATGCGGGGCGACACTATGGCTACTACTATGATGGAAACGTCCTCACCCGTATCACCTTTGAAGACGAGTCACAAATACCCTTCTCGCTGGATAACGGCAAGTTGAATGCCGATGTGCTGAGTGACAACGACCAGCTATTCCAAGACCTGTGGCGCACTTACTTCAAGGCCATCTGCATCCGCGAGCGCATGAATCCTCGCAAGCAACTCAACGACATGCCTCGCCGATACTGGAAGTACATGACCGAGAAGAACTGACCGCTTTTTCTATCTCAAGTCAGGCAGTTCCAGCCACTTCACGTAGCAGAAGTCCTGACGGTGAGGCAGGTGCTTGTTTTTCGGATACATACGGACAGCCGACTTGTACACGCCGAAGCGCTGGGGATACAGCGTTGCCTCGAAGGTGTAGTTATTACCTTCCTTGCCAGTCACCTCCAGCGGTTCTACATTATAGACACGCTCTTCACCGTTCTTGTCTATATAGATGTTGACTTTCTCCAACCCGACAGCATCGTCCAGTCCCTGCTCGTTGATGACATATTTCAGATGGTACTCCTCATTGGCCACACCACCCGTTATGGGGAAGTCCCACTCACAGTTAACCACACTGATGCTATCCCAGCGCTCGGCCACAGCCTCCTTCCACAGGGCTATCTCCTTGGCCAGACGGTTGTCGTTCTTCGAGATTTCCTTGAAACGCTTGGCCTCCTTCTCGTAGAACTTGCTATAGTAGTCGTCCAGCTGGCGCTTCATCGTGTAGTGCGGGGCAATCTGGGCGATAGAGTTCTTAATGACCTTACACCAACCTTTGGAGATGCCCTTCTTGTCCTTGTTGTAGTACAGGGGCACAATCTCGTTCTCAAGCAGCGAGTAGATGGTAGCTGCATCCAGACGGTCCTGATAATCCTGATTCTGGTAGGTGCGCTTCTCGGTCAGTGCCCATCCGGCACCCTCGCGATAGCCTTCCAGCCACCAGCCGTCCTTCACGCTGAGGTTGACCACACCGTTCATCTCGGCCTTCTCGCCTGACGTACCACTGGCCTCCAGCGGACGTGTCGGGGTGTTCATCCAGATGTCGACACCAGAGACAAGGCGACGAGCCAGCAGGAAGTCGTAGTCCTCGACGAAGACCACCTTTCCCTGGAATTCGTCTCGCTGCGAAATTTCGAAAATCTTCTTGATGAGTCCCTGTCCGGCACCGTCTGCGGGGTGAGCCTTTCCTGCGAAGAGGAATACTACAGGACGCTCTGGATTATTGACAATACGGCTCAGACGGTCAAGGTCGGTAAACAGCAGGTGTGCACGCTTGTAGGTAGCGAAGCGGCGACAGAAGCCGATGACCAGCGCATTGGGGTTGAGGTGTTCGGCCAGTTTCGTAATACGCGAGGGGTCGTTCTGGCTTTTGAGCCATGTGGAACGGAACTGTTTCTCAATATAGTAGAACAAGTTCTTCTTCATCACCAGGCGAGACTTCCACAGTTCTTCATCAGGACAGTCGTAGATACCCTTCCATCGCTCCTCATTCGACTGGTCAGCCAGCAAATCCTTGTCGAGGTATTTCTCATAGATATTCGTCAGCCAGCCCGTAGCCACCCAAGTGGGGAAGTGAACGCCGTTGGTGACGTAGCCCACGTGGATCTCCTCGGGATAGTAGCCGTTCCAGATGGGCGCAAACATCTTCTGCGACACCCATCCGTGCAGCATCGACACGCCGTTGACTTCCTGACAGGTGTTGCAGGCAAAGGTTGACATACAGAACCGTTCCGAGTGGTCGTCAGGATTAGTACGGCCCATGCCGATGAACTCGTCCCAAGAGATGCCAAGTCTCTGAGGATAGCCACCCATGTACTTGCCGAACAGGCCCTCGTCGAAGTAGTCGTGGCCGGCGGGAACGGGCGTGTGGACGGTATAGAGCGACGAAGCACGCACCAGTTCCATAGCCTGGTTGAACGTCAGATGGTCCTCCTCGATATAGTCACACAGGCGCTGCAGGTTGCAGAGTGCAGCATGACCCTCGTTGCAGTGGTAGATGTCCTTCTTGATGCCCAGCTTCTTCAGCAGCAGGATACCACCGATGCCGAGCAGGATCTCCTGCTTCAGACGGTTCTCCCAGTCGCCGCCGTACAGGGTATGCGTGACGGGTTTGTCGAAGTCTGAGTTCTTCTCGTTGTCAGTATCCAGCAGATAGAGCTTCACACGACCCACATTGACACGCCATACAGATGCATAGACATGATAGTTCATGAAGGGAACCTCAATGAACATCGGGTTGCCGTCCTTGTCCAACTGGCGCTCAATGGGCAGTGAGTTAAAGTCCTGCGACTCGTAGTTAGCCACCTGCTGGCCGTCCACTGTCAGGCTCTGGGTGAAGTAGCCGAAACGATAGAGGAAACCCACGGCGCACATATCGACGTTGGAGTCGCTGGCCTCCTTCACATAGTCACCGGCCAGCATCCCCAGACCGCCCGAGTAAATCTTCAGGGCCGAGTGGATGCCGTACTCCATGCAGAAGTAGGCCACCGAGGGACGCTTCGTGTCTGGTTTCACGTCCATATACTTGCGGAACTTGGCATACACATCCTTGACACGCTTCATCAGTGCCTTGTCCTTCAGGATTTCCTCCTTACGGGCATGGGTCAGACGCTGCAACAGCATCACAGGGTTATGCCGCACATCATGATAGATGTCCACGTCCAGCTCGCGGAACAGGTCGCGGGCCTCGTGGTTCCACACCCACCACATGTTATGAGCAATCTCGCCCAGACACTTCAGCTCGTCAGGCAGTGTTGCCTTGACAGTCAACGTTCTCCACTGCGGAACATTGACACAATCGGCTTTGATTTTCATCGCTTTTAGTTTTTAGTGATTAATACTTTGTATGGCAGTTCTCTCTATTGGGCTAAATACTCAGTTCGTCCAGCACGCGGATAAGTTTTTTGTTAAAGGGCTTGTCGGTACGGATGCACTCGGAGAAAGGCACATAGACCACCTCGTTGTTGCGCACACCCACCATGACGTTGCGCTGTCCCTGCAGAATGGCCTCGATGGCTCCCACACCCGTGCGGCTGGCCAGAATGCGGTCGTGAGCCGACGGTGAGCCGCCTCGCTGCAGATGACCCAATATGGAGACGCGCACGTCAAACTCGGGAAACTCCTTGCGCACACGGTCGGCATAGTAGAGAGCACCGCACTTGGGACTCTCTGACACGATGACGATACACGACTTCTTCGACTTACGGATGCCACGGCCCATGAAGACGGCCAACTGGTCTTCCTCCATCATCTCCTCGGGAATGATGGCAGCCTCGGCACCACAGGCGATGGCCGAGTTCTGCGCCAGGAAGCCTGCATCGCGGCCCATCACCTCGACGAAGAAGATGCGCTCGTGCGAATTGGCGGTATCGCGGATGCGGTCTACACACTCCATGATGGTGTTCATCGTGGTGTCGTAACCGATGGTCGAGTCGGTACCGTAGAGGTCGTTGTCAATGGTGCCGGGCAGTCCGATGACGGGGAAGTTGAACTCCATGCCGAAGTTGCGGGCTCCCGTCAGCGAGCCATTGCCGCCGATAACCACCAGAGCGTCTATCTCCTCCTTCTGGCAGGTCTCGTAAGCCTTCTGCATACCCTCAAGGGTCATAAACTCCTTCGAGCGGGCTGTCTTCAGAATGGTACCGCCCCGGCCAATGATGCCACTGACATTCTCGGTCGTGAAGGGCTTCACCTCGCCCTTGATGAGTCCGTCGTAGCCACGATAGATACCCTTGATTTGAAACTGGTTGTAGATGCCTGCGCGTGTCACGGCGCGAATGGCAGCGTTCATACCCGGAGCATCGCCCCCCGACGTCAGAATACCGATAGTCTTAATCTTACTCATAATATTTACATTAATAATTTAATCATTGATACAATCTGCCTGCAAATATACAAAAAATCCTGCACAATACCAAATAATCTCCAATTTTTGCAATTATTATTATCTACCAGATACCCGAACGCCCAGTTCCGGGGACTTTGTCAAGAAATACGAGCCGTTTCATGGTTTTGCCTATGGCTACGGAGTTATACTCGCGTCCGCGAAAGATTGGATATGATTCTTTTTGTTCCATTTTCTTGGCAGAGTCAACTATTTTGCGTATTTTTGCAGCGTCTTACGAACAATAGCTATGGGAATCATCATTGGAATAGACGTGGGCATTTCCACCACGAAGATTGTGGGACTGCGCGAGGGACGCGTGGTATCACCCATCCGAATCACTGCTGCCGACCAGGTGACATCACTCTACGGAGCATTCGGCAAGTACCTGCACGACAACAAGATACAACTGTCAGACGTAGAGCAGGTCATGCTGACAGGCGTGGGAGCAGCCTACATTGACGAGCCCGTGTACGGCATTCCGACACAGAAGGTAGACGAGTTTATTGCCGACGGTCTGGGCGCCCGTTTCGAGTCGGGCCTGTCGAAGGCTATCGTGGTGTCGATGGGTACGGGTACCAGTTTTGTGCAGTGTGACGGTGACGACATTCACCACATCGGCGGCATCGGCATTGGCGGCGGCACCCTGCAAGGACTGGCCCGCGTGATGCTGAACACCCGTGACCACAAGCAGATACAGAGTCTGGCCATGCAGGGTGACATCAGCCACATCAACCTGCTCATCGGCGACATCTCGACCCATCCCCTGCCCGGCCTGCCCATGAATGCAACGGCGTCGCTGTTCTCGAAGGCCCAGTATGACGCTCCGAAGGAAGACATTGCCCTGGGCATCATCGTCATGGTGCTGCAGACCATCGGTTCGGCAGCCATCCTGTCGGCGCTGAACTCGGGCATCAAGGACTTTGTGCTGATAGGCAACCTGACGCTGCTGCCCCAGTGCAAGGAAATCTACCCCATGCTGGAGAAACTGTACGGCGTACACTTCCACATACCTAAGTACGCGGAATTCTGTACGGCCATCGGAGCAGCACTGAACTACAAGACAGTTGACAGTTGATAGTTGACGCTACTCCTTGCGGAACTTGTCAAACTTGTGCAGGAAGTAGTTGAAGGCTTCCAGTCCAGCCAATACCAGGATGGTGCTGGCTGTAGCCACGACGTACATGCCACCGCCACACGCCAGACCGATGGCTGCCACGACCCACACACCGGCTGCCGTAGTCAGTCCGCTGACCACATTTTCCTGTTTGCGGAAGATGATGGTTCCGGCGCCGATGAAACCGATGCCGCTCACCACCTGGGCAGCCACACGCGACACATCCCAGCGCTGCAGCTCGTTGTTCAAGGAGTCGCTGAAGCCGTAGGCCGAGACTATCATAAACAGGGCCGAGCCCATAGCCACCAGGAAGTGGGTACGGAAGCCCGCCTCCTTGGAACGGTACTCACGCTCCAAGCCTATCAAGCCGCCCAAAAGAGCAGCACAAAGGATGCGAAGTACTAAATCTAATTCCTGTGTCATAGTTAAATGTTGTTTATTTTGAGTGCAAAGATACAAAGAAAATAAGAATAAGAATTAAGAATTAGGAAATTATTCGTATCTTTGCGCAATAATAACTAAAATAGATTGCAAGATGTTCGGATTAGGAATGCAGGAAATCATTGTCATCGCCCTCATTGTGCTGTTGCTGTTTGGCGGCAAGAAGATTCCCGAGCTCATGAAAGGACTGGGCAAGGGCGTGAAGAGTTTCAAGGACGGCATGAAGGAAGAGGAGCAACGTGAAGAGCAGTAAGGAGCTGACTTTCTGGGACCATCTGGACGTGCTGCGCTCGTCGCTCATCCGCATGGCCGTGGCCGTGGCGGTGTTCGCCGTAGCAGCCTTCGTACTGAAGGAACAGTTGTTCAGTGTGGTACTGGCACCACGGAGCAGCGACTTCGTGACCTACCGGTTGCTGGGTGTAGAGCCCTTCCACCTGCACCTGATGAATACCGGGCTGACGGAGCAGTTCATGATACACATGCGCACGGCACTCTATGCCGGACTGTTGGTAGCATCGCCCTGCGTGCTCTACGAGCTGTTCCGCTTTGTCAGTCCCGGGCTCTACCAGAACGAACGGTGCTATGCCGGCTGGATAGTCGGTGCCGCCTACGTGATGTTCCTCATGGGCACCCTGGTCAACTACTTCGTGGTATTCCCCCTGACGGTGCGTTTCCTGGGCACCTATCAGGTGTCGCCCGATGTTGCCAACATGCTGACCCTGCAGTCGTATGTAGACACGCTGTTGGGCATGAGTCTGGTAATGGGCGTGGTCTTTGAGCTGCCCGTGGTGTGCGGACTCATGGGACGCATGGGACTGCTGACCGACCAGTGGATGAGCGACTATCGCCGACACGCCATCGTGGCGATACTGATAGTGGCAGCTATCATCACCCCGACCACCGACGTCTTCACGCTGTTTGTCGTGGCACTGCCCATCTATCTGCTCTACGAGGTGAGCATCTGGATTGTAAGAATAACTAAACAAAATAAATGACTTTATGACACTTAGAAAAATTAGAATTGCATTGGCGTCCATCATGTTCGTGGGCATCCTGTGGCTGTTCCTGGACTTCACGGGCACAGCGCACAACTGGCTGACATGGATGGCCAAGGTGCAACTGCTGGAAGCTGTGCTGGCAGTCAACGTGGTAGTCATTGCGGCCCTCGTGGTACTGACACTCGTCTTCGGACGCATCTACTGCTCTGTCATCTGTCCGTTAGGCATCATGCAGGACCTGTTTGGCTGGATGGGCAAGCGGGCCAAGAAGAACCGCTACACCTACTCGAAAGCACTGTCTTTGCTCCGAGCCGCTGTGTTCACGGGATTCCTTATCCTGCTGGTGCTTGGCTCAGGCACCCTCGTGCAGTTGCTGGCTCCCTACTCTATCTTCGGGCGCATAGCCACCAACCTGCTGCAACCCGTCTGGCAGGCAGGAAACAATGTGCTGGCAGCCATTGCCGAACACTACGACAGCTACGCTTTCTACCACTCTGACGTATGGCTGCGTTCCGGCATCTCGCTGGGCATTGCCGCCGTGATGCTGGTGATACTGGCCGTGCTGGCCTGGCGTAACGGACGCACCTACTGCAACACCATCTGCCCCGTGGGGACGGTGCTCAGCATCTTTGCCAAGTTCTCGTGGCTGAAGATATACTTCGACGAGGACAAGTGCAAGAACTGCTCGCTGTGTACCAAGAACTGCAAGGCATCGTGCATAGACTTCAAGAACCATACCGTGGACTACACCCGTTGCGTGGTGTGCGGCGACTGCATAGAGAGCTGTAAGTTCGGAGCGCTGAGCTATGCTAGCAAAGCTAATATGACTAGTAAGACTAGTACAACTAGTGAGCCTAACGATGCCTCACGTCGTGCATTCCTGCTGTCTTCGGCCCTGCTGGCATCGGCAGCCATGGCCCAGCAGAAGGACAAGATGATGGACGGCGGACTGGCCGAGATAGCGGACAAGGTGGCTCCTGAGCGCCAGACACCCCTCACTCCGCCGGGCTCGCTGTCGGCCAAGAACATGGCCCAGCACTGCACAGGCTGCCAGCTGTGCATCTCGGAGTGTCCTAACCAGGTGCTGCGTCCCTCAGACGACCTGTGGCACCTGATGCAGCCAGTGATGTCCTACGAGCGTGGCTACTGCCGTCCGGAGTGCAACCGCTGTTCACAGGTCTGCCCGGCAGGAGCCATCAAGCCCATTGCGCACGAGGTCAAGGCATCTACGCAGATTGGCCATGCGGTGTGGATCAAGAAGAACTGTATTCCGCTGACGGACGGTGTGTCGTGTGGCAACTGTGCCCGCCACTGTCCCACAGGTGCCATCGAGATGGTGCTCTCTGACCCTGACGACGAAGAGTCAGCCGAGATACCAGTAGTCAACGAAGCCATCTGCATCGGCTGTGGCGCCTGCGAGAACCTGTGTCCCGCCCGTCCCTTCTCGGCTATATATGTAGAAGGTCATGAAGTTCATAAGGAGGTATAACTATGGATAGAAGAAAGTTTTTGAAGATATTCGGAGGCGGTGCCATGACAACAGCCGCCGTGCTGACAGGATGCAAGTCGAAGACAGAGACTCAGGCTGTCGAGGAATACAAGCAGCAGGTGGAGCCCCCTGTGGGCAAGATGACCTACCGTATCAACCCCACGACCAAGGACAAGGTGTCGCTGCTGGGCTACGGCATGATGCGCCTGCCCTCGAAGACCGAGAACCAGGACGACTACGACCAGGAGATGATCAACCAACAGGTAGACTATGCCATCGAGCACGGCGTCAACTACTTCGACACCAGCCCCGTCTACTGCCAGGGCAAGTCGGAGGCCTGCACGGCTATCGCCCTGAGCCGCCACAAGCGTTCTGAGTACTACGTGGCCACCAAACTGTCGAACTTCAACCCTGCCACCCAGAGCCGGGAGGCCAGCATCGAGATGTACAAGAACTCGATGAAGCAGTTGCAGGTGGACTATATCGACTACTACCTGCTACACTCCATCGGCGGAGGCGGCATGTCGGCCTTCCAGACCCGCTATGTCGACAACGGTATGCTGGACTATCTGGTAGAGGAGCGCAAGGCTGGCCGCATCCGCAACCTGGGATTCTCGTATCACGGCGACATCGCCGTGTTTGACACCCTGCTATCGTGGCACGACAAATACCACTGGGACTTTGTGCAGATAGAGCTGAACTACCTGGACTGGGACTATGCTGACGAAATCAACAGCCGCAACACCGACGCCTCGTACCTGTATGCCGAACTGCAGAAGCGCGGCATTCCCTCCGTCATCATGGAACCGCTGCTGGGAGGCCGCCTGGCCAATCTGCCACAGTATCTGGCCACAGAACTGAAGCAGCTCGACCCTGAACATAGCGTGGCCTCATGGGCCTTCCGCTATGCCGGAACCCCGGAAGGCGTGCTGACGGTGCTCTCGGGCATGACCTACATGGAGCACCTGAAGGACAACCTGCTGACGTACTGTCCGCTGAAGCCCCTGACCGAGAAGGAGATGCGCTATCTGGACAAGAATGTGGCCGATCGCATCGTAGGACTGGAGAACATTCCGTGCAACGACTGCAAGTATTGTATGCCCTGCCCCTACGGCATTGACATACCCGCCATCTTCGTACACTACAACAAGTGCAAGAACGACGGTATGCTGCCAATAGACCGAGGCGACGCGAACTACCGCCGCCTGCGCCGCAACTATCTCATCGGGCTGGACCGCGCCGTGCCTAAGATGCGACAGGCCGACCACTGCATACAGTGCGGCCAGTGTGAGCCCCATTGTCCGCAGAACATACGCATCCCCCGCGAACTGAAGAAAATCAGCGACTATGTAGAGTCGCTGAAGCAAGACTCGCTGACGCGCCACAAAGAGTCCAAGAAAGCTTAACAGGAAAGAGAACGGGCCTTGACCACGATGCTGTCGGCAACGACGGTGGCAGTGGTCCAGGCTGCCTGAAAGTTGAAGCCGCCCGTAATGCCGTCAATGTCAAGCACCTCGCCGGCAAAATACCACCGGGGCACATGACGGCTCTCCAACGTGGAGGGATTGACGGCCTTCAGCGAGACACCTCCGCAGGTGACAAACTCATCCTTAAAGGCGGCACGACCTGCCACCTAATAAGTATCATTCGTCAGGACGTTGACCAACCGGTTGACGTCCTTTTTGTTCAGTTCCGTCCAGCGCACCTGAGCCCGTCCGCCCAGGGCTTTGTCCAACAGGAACGCCCACAAGCGCAGAGGCAGGCCGAAGGGACAGAAGGTAGGCAACTGTTTCTGGGGCTGTCGCGCAGCCGTCTCGTAGAGCAGTTCCTGCACGCCAGACTCGGAAAGTCCCGTCCAGTGAACAGCCAAAGGAACTTGATAGCCAGCTTCTGCCAGATGACGGGCAGCATAACTGGAGAGTCGCAGGACAGCCGGGCCGCTCACCCCCCAATGGGTAATGAGTAACGGGCCGTCGCCACGCAGTTTGGTCCCCGGGATGAGCGCCACAGCAGGGTCTGCCACCAGTCCCTGCAACGCTGTCAGGCGAGCATCGTCAATGCGCAAGGTGAAGAGCGAAGGCACCGGGGGCTCTATCTCATGCCCCATGTCCGCCAGCCAGCGCAGCCCCTCTCCTTTAGGCGAGCCACCCGTGGTGACAGCTACGAAATCGTACTCCTTGACATCGTCAGCCGACTGTATCTTCCTGCCCGTATGGATGTGAACATGATACTGGCGTGCCAGCGACAGGAAGCAGTTGATGACGGCATGAGCGTCCTGTGCC
>DEWO01000045.1 GCA_002363695.1 Prevotella sp. UBA3208 | reverse complement strand
TACCCTGGCAGATGATAATGACCTTGCACAGTCCTTGCGCAACAGCATCGGGTCGATGCTGAAACAGTACTGCGAGGAGCCGCAGCTCTATCTACAGCACGACATTTCCGTAGCGCACCTGGCCAAGCAGATAGGCACCAACCGGTCCTATCTGAGCAAGTACTTTGCCTTGCAGAGCATCACCTACAATGCCTATATCAACGGGCTGCGCATCCAGCATTTCGTCAAGCTCTATCAAGAGACAACCGCCAGCCATCAGTCTACGTCGACCAAGCAACTGGCTTTCCAGAGCGGCTTCCGCAGCTACAGCACATTCAATGCCGCCTTCAAGCAGAGCATGGGAATGACGGCGAGGGAGTGGATGCACACCGCAGAAGAGCAGAAACAGGACAGCACAGGGCCGCAAAACACTTCAGAATCGTAAAAAACTGCTTCTAAATTCTCAAAACTCAATGGCTACAAGCCTCTGAATATTGCGATTTCATCGGAAATTGACTACTTTTGCACAAAAATCAATTCCCAAAACTTTTTTATCTATGAGAAAATCAAAAATGTGGATGCTTGCCGCCATCCTGACTTGCGGCGCAACAATGGTGCTCACCTCGTGTAGTAAAAACGACGACAACCCGGCTCCCACGAACCCAGGTGGTGAGACAGACGTGAAGATCGACTACAGCGATGACAACAACTGGGTCCAGACTCATAAACCCACCAAGGATGTCGATGCGTTCTACATCTATTCGACGTCGTATATCGACATGAGTTTCGACAAGGATGCGCCCGATTATGCCCCTATCGACAACCCAGAGATGGTTTTACGTGCTCAAGGCGAGTATCTCACCAATGCAAGCGTGTTTGAAGAGTCCTGTAATGTGTTTTCGCCCTTATACCGCCAATTAGGCATGAAATACGCTGGAGAATTATCAAGTAAGTACGGGAGCCTCGACCCAGGTCTTGCCGGTGTTTCCTATACTGACATCAAGGCTGCGCTCGACTATTTCTTCGAGCACCTGAACAATGGCCGCCCGTTCATCATCGCGGGCCACAGCCAGGGCTCGGCCATGGTCAGATACGTGCTGAAGCACTACTTCAAGGAACACCCCGATTACTATAAGCGAATGGTTGCCGCCTACGCCATCGGCTACTCCATCACGAAGGATGACCTGAAGGACTATCCGCACCTGAAGTTCGCCACGGGCGAGAGTGACGCAGGCGTCATCGTCAGTTGGAACACCGAAGGCCCCAAGAATGTAGAGGAAAGCGCCAAGAACGTCGTGGTGCTGCCTGGTGAAATAAGCATCAACCCGCTGAACTGGAAACTCGACGAAACCTACGCACCGGCCAGTGAAAACAAGGGGTCGCTCGTATTTAACGAGAAAACCAACGAGTATGAGATTGGCGACGTAGGTGCCGATGCGCAGATTAACCTGGCACGCGGCGTGGTTGTGTCTACCACTACAGCCAAGCCCATCGACGCAAAAGATTTCTTCGGACCGGCAAGCTTTCACGACAACGACTACACGTTCTACTACAACAACATCAAGGAGAACGTGGCCAAGCGTATCGCAACATATAAAGCGAATCATTAAGTCATCAATAAAACATCTTGATGGATCTTAACGAAATAAGAGAGGCCTTAAAGGCCATGTACGGCGGCGAGAACAAGCCGATTACCGACGGCAACTATGACCCGTCGGTGGCCGTGAAGTGTATCAACGGAACCTTCGTAGGCATGAAGAAGGATGACATCATCGTCTACAGAGGCATACCATACGTAGGCAAGCAGCCCATCGGCGAGCTGCGCTGGAAAGCCCCGGTGGATTATGTGCCCGACGACGGTGTGTATGAGGCCTTTTACAATGCCAAGAGTGCCTATGGCAACGGACAGTTGGAGACAGGCTCCCTCTACTATTTGGATGAGGACTGCCTGTATCTGAATGTATTCAAGTCTGATGCCCCGACTACACTAAAGAAGCCCGTCATGGTATGGATTCACGGCGGGGCCTTTGAGGCAGGCGGTACCATCGACCCGATGTTCGACTGCTGCAACTTCGTGAAAGAGAATCCAGATGTCATAGTAGTCACCATTGCCTACAGACTTGGCGTGATGGGCTTCCTGCATCTCTCACATCTGCCGGACGGCAAGGACTATCCTGACTCCCAGAACCTGGGGCTCCTGGATCAGGTCAAGGCACTGAAGTGGGTGCATGAAAACATCGCTGCCTTTGGCGGCGACCCCGACAGCGTGACCATCTTCGGCGAGTCGGCAGGTGCCGGGAGTTGCACCCTGCTCCCACTGATAAAGGGCTCACACCAATATTTCAAGCGACTCATTGCCGAGAGCGGTTCCGTCAACCTGACGAGATCTACGGAAGAGGCCATCGAATGTACCAATAAACTGCTGGATGAGCTTGGCTGCAAGACTGTCGGCGACCTTTTGAAGGTTGCCGGCCAGAAAGTCTTTGAAGCATCTGCTGTCAACTTCTTGCACCAATTCCCGGAAAGAGACGGAAGGCATTTGCCTACAGACACATTTGAGGCATACGCCAATGGTGCGGCAAAAGACATTGATATTCTTGTAGGGTGTAACAAGGATGAAATGAACTTCTTCGTATATAGCTTTGGCCCGGAAGGCTGGGAGCAGTTTGCGGAAAGCCGCAAGAAGGGGAAGTTCGCCCAGATGCCAGCCGACGAGAAAGCGCTGGTAGAGAGCTTTATGAAGGATGTGAAAGGCGACGATTTCCAGCCGTTCGCCAGCCTGTTAAGCCAGAGCTGGTTTAATGTTCCCATCATCCGTCTGTCGGAGGAGCAGACCAAGGCCGGCGGCAAAGCCTTCACCTTTTACTTTACGCCGGAGTCGCCCGATCCGGTTATGAAGTGCGGACATGCGATAGAACTGTCTGTAGTATTCAATCATCCGGAGATGTCGGCTGATACAGGCCGGACTTTCGATGAGACGTTCTGCAAGACCGTGCGCAAGATGTGGATACAGTTCGCCAAGACGGGCAATCCCTCCCTCACCGCCGACCAGTCGCCTGACGGCAAGGCCAAGGAGTGGCCGCTCTATGACCGGAAGGACAAGCAGGTGATGGTGCTCGATGAGTTCGACATCCATCCTGCAAAGGAAGCCGACGTGAAGGTGGTGGATTGGGACAGAACCTATTTCCTTACCAAATATTATGCGCTCTGACAATCATCTTTGCAACTGTAAAAAGGAGAATAAAGCTATGAATGAAGTAGAAGAAAAACTGATGCCGCAATACGGCGAGAATCAGCCGATTACCGACGGGAATTACGATCAGTCGCTAGCTGTCAAGTGTGTCAACGGAACTTTTGTAGGCCAAAAGAAAGAGAACGTCATTTCCTATAAGGGCATTCCCTTTGTAGGCCAGCAGCCCGTAGGCGACCTGCGCTGGAAAGCCCCTGTAGATGTTACTCCCGACAGCGGTATCTATGAGGCCTGTTACTATGGCAAAAGCCCTGTACAGGCACCTGGCGACCCTGCCTCCCTCTATCCTATGGGCGAGGACTGCCTCTATCTGAATATCTGGCGGAGTGACGACGCTACGCCGAAGAAGCCGGTCATCGTGTGGATCTACGGTGGCGGCTTCGAGGTTGGCGGAACGACCGACCCGCAGTACGACTGCCACAACCTGGTGACGGAGAACCCTGACGTCGTCTTTGTCACCATCACCTACAGAGTCAGCTTCTTCGGATTCTTCCATCTGTCGCATCTGTCTGACGGCAAGGACTATCAGGATGCGCCTAATCTGGGCCTCATGGACCAGATGATGGCGCTGAAGTGGATTCACGAGAATATTGCAGCCTTCGGCGGCGACCCCGGCAACGTGACCATCTGGGGCGAGTCGGCAGGCGGCGCCAGCACAACCTTCCTTCCGCTCATCAAGGGCTCGCATCAGTATTTCAAGCGTGTCATCACGCAGAGCGGTGCTCCCGGACAGACGAGGAGTCCGGAGCAGGCCATCACATGTACCGACAAGGTGATGGAGGCCCTCGGCTGCAAGACCGTGGCCGATTTGAAGAAGGTAAGCGCTGAGAAACTGGCGGAAGTATGGACAGACTTGTACGGATTCTACCAGAAGCTCGGCATACGCACATTCCCTGAGAGGGACGGCCGCTACCTGCCTCTGAACACATGGGAGGCCTACGCCAATGGCGCTGCGAAGGACATCGAATTCCTGCAGGGCTGCAACAAGGACGAGATGAACACCTTCCTGGGCGTAATCGGAGAGGATGTGTGGAATGCCTGGGCCGAAGGGCGCCTGGCCGAGAAGCTCACCCAGCTGACCGACAAGGAAAAGGAACTGGTGGAGAGCTACTGCCGTGACATCGAGGGCCCGCGCTATGAGGCAACCGTCCGCCTGTTCAGTCAGATCATGTTCATCGCACCGCAGATCCGACTGTCGGAGGAGCAGACCAAGGCCGGCGGCAAGTCGTACACCTACTATTACTCAGTGGAGTCCGCCCTGCCCATGATTAAAAGCGGGCACGCATCAGAACTGTCGGTCGTATTCAACCATCCGGAGCTCAACGACTTCACAGGAAGAGCATACGATGAGACCTTCTGCAAGACCATGCGCAAGATGTGGATACAGTTCGCCAAGACCGGCAATCCGTCGCTCACTGCAGAGATGTCGCCCGACGGCAAGGCCAAGGAATGGCCACTCTACGATACGGGGGAGAAGCAGGTAATGGTGCTTGACGAGCAAGATATCCATCTAGCCAAGGAGTCGGAACTGAAGATAGTTGACTGGGAGAGGACCTACTTCCTCACCAATTATTATATGCCTTGATTGGCACACATTACCGTCCGAGCGCCATTCTCTGGTGCTCGGACGGTATCAATGCGGAGTAGTCATGGGACGTTTGGGTATGCTTATACCCAAGTGCCTATGACTACGGTCTTTTTGTCTAACGGCAGATCTATCATGATTGGTCAGGGGACGTTCATACCAGTCCCCTGTGCTCCAAATATTGGGCTGATAAATTTCTCGTCCAGTTTGTGACTTTAGGACTGTTTTTATTGCCAAACCTTACAATCTTACAATCTTACAACCTTACACAGTGCGTTTCCCTAAGGGGGGAAAGATGTTCTAATAATAATATAATATATATATTATATTATTATTAGCATACAATGGGCAGGTATGGAAGCATACTTTGTAAGAATGTAAGAATGTAAGATTGTAAGATTTCTATTCATTCAAAATATCATGTAAAGTTTTCAAAAAGTTTTACATAAATAATTAGGTTTGCATACTTCTTTTTTGTACCTTTGTGTTGTCAATAAGGAGATGATTTTTACGCCCTGGGCAGCGCGCAAAAATTTCCTGGCCGGAGAGGAAAATTTTCCTGGGGAGAGAACAAAAATGAAGCTCTGAAGCGACAAGCGAGTGTTCAACCAAAATTATTAACAACTAATTATCAACTATTTAAAAATTAAGAGGAGACAAGATTTATGGCAATCAAAGTGAAAGCAGTTGAGCGCAAGCTCAAGTTTACGAAGAACGAGAACGACCCCGACGGCGGTTCTGACTCGGACGAGTAGACTTCGGGGGATTGGGGCTACGGCCCCGCCCCCCAAGTTAAAAGTTCAAAGTTAAAGGCTTAGAGTTAAAGGTTCAAGAGTTAAGAGTTCAAGAGTTAAGAGTTCAAGAGTTAAGAGTTCAAGAGTTAAGAGTTCAAGAGTTAAAAGTTAAAGAGTTTAAAGTTCAGAGAAGTTATGAAGAAGGAAACTTGGAAGACGCTGATTCAGATTCTGATTTCGATTCTGACGGCAATCGGTACTACGCTGGGCGTAACGTCATGTATGGGACACGGACCGTTCTGATGGCTGATGGCTGAAGGATGAAGGTTGAAGAATCAAAAAAAGCACACAAAGGGAGTGTCCCTTCTGTGTAAAAAGAAAGGGAGGCACCCCCCGAAAAGGTGGGATGCCTCTCTCGTCGTATGAGAAAAAAAAGACGATTTTCTTACTGCATATCGTAGACCACCTGCATCAGGCGCTTGCCCAACTCGTCGGCAGCCTCCATCGTGGCGGCCTCGCTGTAGACGCGGATGATGGGCTCGGTATTCGACTTGCGCAGGTGCACCCACTTGTCTGGGAAGTCAATCTTCACGCCGTCAATGTCGTTGACCTGTGCGTCGGCGTCTTTGGCAAACATCTCCTTCACCTTGACCAGTATGGCGTCCACATCGGTCTCAGGAGTCAGGTCTATGCGGTTCTTGGCTATCTGATAGTCGGGGTAGGTCTTGCGCAGCTCGCTCACCTTGCAGCCCTTCTTGGCCAGAGCGGTCAGGAAGAGGGCTATGCCCACCAGGGCGTCGCGACCATAGTGGCTCTCAGGATAGATGACGCCACCGTTGCCTTCGCCGCCTATCACGGCACCGACCTCCTTCATCTTGGTGGTGACGTTCACTTCGCCCACGGCTGCTGCTGCATACGTGCCGCCATGCTTCTCGGTCACGTCGCGCAGGGCACGGGTAGAGCTGAGGTTCGACACCGTGTTGCCCGGGGTTTCAGACAGCACGTAGTCGGCAACGCTGACCAGCGTGTACTCCTCGCCAAACATGGTGCCGTCCTCGCAGATGAAAGCCAAGCGGTCCACATCAGGGTCGACGACAATGCCCAGGTCGTAGTGGCCGGTCTTCATCTCGTTCATGATGCCGCTCAGGTTCTTCTCCAGGGGCTCGGGGTTGTGGGCGAAGTCGCCCGTCACCTCAGCGTTGAGGAACTTAGACCCTACCCCAAGACGTTCCAGGAGCTTGGGCAGGATGATGCCGCCCACGCTGTTGATGCTGTCTACGCAGACGGTGAAGCGGGCCTTCCGCACGGCATCGGCATCAACCAGTTTCAGGTCCAATACCGACTGAACATGGCGGTCGTCGAAACTCGGGTCCTCGATGACCTTTCCCAAGTGGTCCACCTCGGCGTAGCAGAAGTCTTCCTTCTCGGCAATCTCCAGCACCTTCTGGCCGTCGGCAGCCGTCAGGAACTCGCCCTCGCTGTTGAGCAGCTTCAGGGCATTCCACTGGCGGGGGTTATGAGATGCCGTGATGATGATGCCTCCGTCGGCACCACTCATGCGGACGGCCAGCTCGGTGGTGGGAGTCGTCGCGTAGCCTATGTCAACGACGTCGAAACCCATGCCGACGAGCGTTCCACGAACGACGTCGCGCACCATCGGTCCTGAAATGCGTCCGTCGCGGCCCACCACAATCTTGCCTGACTTGCGGGGAATGAAGGTGGCATAAGCCGTTGTGAACTTGACGATATCCAATGGGTTCAGGGTATCACCCGTGCGTCCGCCGATGGTTCCGCGGATGCCGGAAATAGATTTTATAAGTGTCATATTCTGTTAACTATTATTTTTCTCTCATATAGGTAATCTCATAGGCGCAGGGATAGACGCTCGAAGCGGCGTCTGCCGTACCCTGAGAGTGCGGTACGATGAGACGCACCAGGGAGGTCTCCTCGTTCTCGTTCTCCGGGCGCCCGATATTGACATAGTTCAACGGGACCAGCCAGCCTGCGGGAACCGATGAAGACGAAGGGTGACGCATCAGCATCACACCGTCAATAAAAGAAGCCGAGATGGTGGTTCCCGTTCGGGTGACGTTTATCTTGTCCACATAATCGGAGCCGTCAATCCATGCTTTCAGCGTTGCGTTATAGAAATAGAAAGGCTCGCTGTTGCTGGCAAGCACTGAATCTGCCAGAATGTTTGTTTCCGTAAAACGGCACAAGATGTTTACCGACTTGTTCTCCTCCAGCATTTCGCCACAGCCCTCGCGCACAATCTGCATATAGACACCCGTACGGTCCAGTCTGACATACTCGTTGTCCTCGACCTTGGTCACCCCTCCTTGCGCCTTGAACTGGCTTTCACTGATGACCTTGATGCTTTCCCTGGCTATATACTGGTTGATGGCGTCACGTTCCTTGGCCTTCTTGTCGCCATATGTCTCATAGTTCTCACAACTGGCCATAAACAGTACGGCAGTCAGCACCAGCAGAGAGAAAATCAGCTTCTTCATCTTCATACATTCCATATTAAATTGGCTGCAAAGGTACGAAAAAAAGTGAATAGTCAAAAGTTCAGCGTCAAGAATTTGCTGCCACTTACAGTTTTTTATATTTATTTCACTAACTGCGCCTCAAAAGCATCCAGTGCCATCTCCACCGCCTTTACGGCATCATCCATGGTGCCGTTGACGCGTCCGCCCGAGGCGTTCAGATGGCCTCCGCCATTGAAGAAGCGGGCAGCCACCTCGTTGCAGGGGAAGTCGTCAACCGACCGCAGCGACACCCACACCAGGTTGTCGCGCTCGGTGTCCTCGCGCAGCGATATGCTCAGCTTCAGGCCCTTCATCTGCAACGGCATGTTCACCAGCCCCTCGGCGTCGCCCTTCACGAAATGGAACCGCTTCAGGTCCGCCCGCGTCAGCGTGTAGTAGGCCGCATGGCGCCTGTTGTCGACCACCAGCCGGTTGCACAGCACGTGTCCGACCAGCCGCAGACGGTGTTCGGAATAGTTGTGATAAACGTTACGGTATATCTTGTCCTTGTTGATGCGCTTGGTCAGCAGCTGACCGATGATGAAGTAGATGTCCGGCTCGCTGGAGTTATAGGTGAACCCTCCCGTATCGGTCATCATGCCCGTATAGATGGGTCCGGCAAAGTGCTTGCCCAACTGGCCGAAGAGTCCCATCTGCCACACGATGCGGAACACCAGTTCACAGGTGCTCGACATCTGGGGCTGCGAGAAGCACAATGCTGTGTCTACATCGGGGTCCAGATGGTGGTCAATGAGCACCTTCCGGGCCGGCGACTCTGCCAACGAGGTCTCCATGGCCTCCGTGCGCGACAGCGTGTTGAAGTCCAGGCAGAACACCACGTCGGCTATCTTCAGCACCGTGTCCACATAGTCCCTGCGCTTGTCGTAGCGGACTATCTTTTCCGTGTTCGGCATCCATTGCAGGTAGTCGGGATACTGGTCAGGGACCACCAGCAGCGGCTCCTTGCCCAACAGCCGCAAGACCTCGCCCCACCCTAACAGCGAGCCGATGGCGTCGCCGTCCGCATTGGTGTGGCACACTGCCACAATGGTCTCTGCGCTATCAATGAGGGAGCGCAACTGTGTGCACTCCCCATCGGTCATGATATTCTCGAGCATATCCTCTTAGAACAACTTGTTGGGGTAGATGCCTTCGTCCACCAGTTTCTGTATGCGCTTGACGGTATCCTCGCGGTCGGCGGCATAGGTTACGCCAAACCATTTCGACGTGGTGTCCAGCACCTCGCAGGTTGCCGTACCGTCGTTGATGAGCTTGTTGACCATCAGCGGGATGAAGAACTCGGCCTTCAGGTTCTCCATGTTCTTCGGGTCTGAGAGGAATTCCTTGAAGTACGCCTCAGAATACTCGAAATAGTCGGGCGTAAATCCCCACATGTTCATCGAGACGGGTACGTTCTCCTCCAGCGGCTGCCACTGGCCCTGCTCGTCCTTGTACTTGATGACGCCGTCCATGCGCAGTATCTCCGTACGCTCCACGACGTCGGTCAGGTGGCGCTTGTCGTTGTAGGCGCAGACGCCACGGGCCACGGAGCCGTTCTCCGACAGCGTGTTGCAAACGCGGAAGCCCACCATGGCATACTGGTTCCTGGTGCCCTCCTTCAGGCTGCTCAGGTACTTGCCTATCTGCATGAAGGCGTCGCGGCCGTAGAAGTCGTCGCAGTTGATGACGCAGAAGGGTTCCTTGATGACGTCCTTGCCCATCAGCACGGCGTGGTTCGTTCCCCACGGCTTCTGACGGCCCTCAGGGACCTTGAACCCCTCGGGCAGGGCGTCCAGCGCCTGGAAGCACAGCTCGCAGGGTATCTTGTCTTCATACTTGGCCAGTATCTGTGTGCGGAACTGTTCTTCGAAGTCTTTGCGGATGACCCATACTATCTTGCCGAATCCTGCCTGGATGGCGTCGTAGATGCTGTAGTCCATGATGGTCTCACCGTTGGGTCCCAGCCCGTCGAGCTGCTTCAGGCCGCCATAGCGGCTACCCATGCCTGCTGCTAATAGGAATAATGTCGGTTTCATAATCGTGTATAATAAGTGTATTAAGAATCATTAGTGAGCGCAAAGATAGGCATTTTTTTCGACATACGGCCCCATTGTAAATGATTTTAACACTTCAGCGTCCTCATGGCGTTCAGCACGGCCAGCACCGTCACGCCCACGTCGGCAAAGACGGCCATCCACATGGTGGCCAGTCCGGCAACGGCCAGCAGCAGCACGGCCACCTTGACACCGATGGCCAGCCACACGTTCTGACGGGCTATGCCCAGCGTACGACGGGCCGTGCGGATGGCGGCGGCTATCTTGGACGGCTGGTCGTCCATGAGCACCACGTCGGCAGCCTCGATGGCGGCGTCGCTGCCCAGTCCGCCCATGGCGATACCCACATCGGCACGGGCCAGCACGGGGGCGTCGTTCACGCCGTCGCCCACAAAGGCTACTGGGGCGGACTGGTCCGTGAACTGCTCCATATAGCCAACCTTGTCGGCAGGCAGCAACTCGGCATGATATTCGTCCAGCTGCAACTGTCCGGCCACGTGGGCGGCCACTTCCCGTCGGTCGCCCGTGAGCATCACCGTGCGGCTGACACCCAGCGCACGCAGCTGACTGATGGCGTCGGCGCTGTCCTCCTTCACCTTGTCGTTGATGACGATATGTCCGGCATAGCGACCGTCAATGGCCACGTGGATAATGGTACCCACATGGTGGCAGTCGTGCCAATGGGCTCCGACGGCATCCATCATCTTCGCATTGCCCACGCAGACCAGCCTGCCGCCCACACGGGCACGGACGCCCTGTCCGGCCACCTCCTCCACATCGGCTACGGGGCATCCGTCCGTGGCCTCGTCGGGGAATGCGTCGCGCAGGGCGGCGCCGATGGGGTGTGTCGAGAAGTGCTCCACGTGGGCGGCCAGGTGCAGCAGCTGGTGCTCGTCGCACTCGTCGGGGTGTACGGCCTCGACGGCAAACCGTCCGTGCGTCAGCGTTCCCGTCTTGTCGAACACCACGGTCTGCACCTTCGACAGCACGTCCATGTAGTTGGCCCCCTTAATCAGGATTCCCTTCCGCGAGGCGCCGCCGATGCCTCCGAAGAAGGTCAGCGGCACGCTGAGCACCAGGGCACAGGGACACGACACCACCAGGAACAGCAGGGCGCGGTAGAGCCACGTGGGGAAGGCGGTGAGAAATGAGAGATGGGAGGTGAACGACAGGAATAGCGGGGGAATGACGGCCAGCGCCACAGCGGCAAAGACCACCACGGGCGTATAGATGCGGGCAAAACGGGTGATGAACGCCTCGCTCTTCGACTTGTGCTCGCCGGCGTGCTCCACCAGGCTGATAATCTTTGACACGGTGCTCTCGCCGAACGACTTCGTGGTACGCACGCGGATGACGCCCGACTGGTTGATGCAGCCTGACACCACCTCGTCGCCAGCCTCTATCTCGCGGGGCATTGTCTCGCCCGTCAGCGCCACCGTGTTCAGCGTCGTCGAGCCCTCGATCACCACACCGTCCAGCGGCACCTTCTCGCCGGGACGCACCACAATGAACGAGCCCACGGACACCGTCTCTGGACGGACATCCGTCAGAGTGCCGTCAACACCCGCTTCCACCAGATGCGCCACATCTGGACGGATATCCATCAGGTGGGCAATGCTCTCGCGGCTCCTGCCCTCGGCATAGCCCTCGAACAGCTCGCCGACCTGGAAGAACAGCATCACAAACACCGCCTCAGGAAACTCCGTCTCCGCACCGGGCAGGAACCCGATGGCCAAGGCGCCGACGGTGGCCACCGACATGAGCAGGTGCTCGTTGAAGGGGTCGCCCTCGGCTATGCCCTCCGCCGCCTCCCTGAGCGTGTCATAACCTATTATAATATAGGGTACGAGGTAGACCAGCAGCAACTGCCACGTCGGCAGTTCCCAATGGTGCTCCACCCACACCGCCACAGCCAGCAGTACAGCCGACGCGCCTATCTTCCACAGCAATCCCTTACCACCCTCCTCGTGGTGGTCGTGGTGATGATGCTCGTGATGGTGATGATGCTCGTGATGGTGGTGGTGCTCACAACCACAATGCTCGTGATGATGATGTTCGCAATGATGTCCCATAGTCGTATTCTTTTTACATTTTGTTCGTTTTCCGGGTGCAAAGATACGACATTCCCCTTGCAACCGGGTTGCAAAGTACCAGAAGGCTTAGTTTGCTAAAGAGATGTAAAAAGAACGAACCATATTAGGTCAGTCAGAGATAGTTATTGAGTTTTGTCCAGCACTTCGTACACGGAGTTGTTGCTCTTGTATTCGGGCACAATCTCCTTCATCTTCTTGACGGTGGCCATATTGTCATACTGCTTGGAGAGCGCTACAAGTTCATCAATATCCTTGCAGACCGCCTCGTAGTCATACTCTCGCACCTGTGCAATTCTGATTTTCTCGTGGAATGTGGGCTTGGTGCCCTCCAGCTCGTTCAGCACCTCCTCATACAGCTTCTCACCTTCGCGCAAGCCCGTGTACTTGATTTCCACGTTCTTGGCTCCAGACAGGGCTATCATGCGCTTTGCCAAGTCGGCAATCTTGACGGGCTGCCCCATGTCGAAGACGAATATCTCGCCGCCATTGCCCTTGGTGCCAGCCTCAAGCACCAGCTTACAGGCCTCTGGGATGAGCATGAAGTACCTGACAATACGCTCGTCAGTCACCGTCACGGGCCCTCCCTCCCGAATCTGCTTGCGGAACAGGGGAATCACCGACCCGTTAGAGCCCAGCACATTACCGAAACGGGTCGTCACAAACTGGGTGTGACTCATCACTCCAGGCCTGCCTGCCAACTGCTCCCTGGCCTTCTGGCTCTCCCTTCTGTTGAGTGACTGGACATAGATTTCACAGATACGCTTTGAACAGCCCATGACGTTGGTGGGGTTCACAGCCTTATCGGTGGAAATCATCACAAACTTCTTCACACCGTATTTCACGCTGAGGTCTGCAATGACCTTTGTACCATAGATGTTGTTCAACACTGCCTCGCTGGGGTTGTCCTCCATCATAGGCACATGCTTGTAGGCTGCGGCGTGGAAAACATAGTCAGGACGGTACTTGCTGAAGAGTACATCCATGCGGGTCTTGCGGCTGATGCTGGTAACAATGGTCTCGGACTTGATATCAGGAAACTCCTTGGCCATCATCAGACGAATTTCGTGCTGAGGGGTCTCTGCCTGATCTATCAGTATCATCATAGACGGCTTGAAGGCTGCCACCTGACGCACTATCTCGGCACCTATGGAGCCTGCCGACCCTGTTATCAGCACGCTCTTGCCTGTCAGCAATTCGCCTACGGACTTCAGGTCCACCTTGATTTCCTGACGCGGCAGCAGGTCTTCTACCTGAACCTCCTGCAGCTGCATTTGGGCAGCGTCAGCACCGGGCAACTTGCCTTCCTCCAGTTGGGCTTCCTGGGCCTGCTCGACAAAGTAGATTTTACAGCCTGCGCCGATCAGTATGTCTTGTATAGCCTGATTGTTACGGAACTCCTCTTTACGGGTGGGGCTCACCAAAATAGCCTCAACTTGCAATTTCTTGATAATTTCAGACAGGTTGTCATCAGGATCAAAGACATCCTTGCCCAGAAGCGTCATGTGCTTGGCACGTTTGTCGTGCGAAATAAAGCCACATAACCTGAATCTCACCGGACGTTGCGAACGGATGTACTTTGCCAACCCTACACCGCCCGACATGGCTCCATAGATTAGCACACGCTTTGCCCTCTCGTCGCTGAACGAAATGTCATAGATGGTTTTCACCAACACACGGATGGCCCACATTATCAGGGTGGCCAGGAAGAATGTCACCAGCGTCTCTGTCTGTGTCAGCGCAGCAATGTCAGTAACACCATTCGCCTGCAACACTTCTGAAAGAATCAGACAGATGACCAGTGTCAGTCCATTTGCGTAGCCAACCTTCATCAAGTCGACAAATGACGAATAGCGCACTACCCCTTGATAGGTACGGAACGTCCTCGCTCCAATGAAACTCAACAACGCATACGTCAATGCAGTGTAAAACACCTCGATTCGCTGGTCAAACAGATTCTGTGTTTTCTCGAACAGCCAGAATGTGCCTATCGCTGAGAAGAATATGATGACAAAATCGGTCAGCATCAGACACCAATAAGGCAGTGCCTGCTTGCTGAAATACCATCTTAATATTTTGAGCAGATAATTATTCATAAAACTTTTGATTCGGCCACAAAGGTATAAATTAGTTAGAATAAAACCAAATAATAATACATAAATTTTAGTCTTCCCCCCAAAAAAGATGACCCATTTCAGACGGTATCCTATATCAATAGTTGATATTTATCTCCCCTTCCCACTCGCTGTTGATGGATATCGTCACCTGTGCTCCATGCGACTCAACAGAGGCATCGGCGGTAAAGAAGTCACCCGACATTCTGGTGATTTTTCTCTGCTCCATAGGCACCTCGAAACTCCATTCGTACATCTTATTGCCATCAGCACCCAGCGCTGTCGCCACAAGGTCTATCTGGTCTGCAGGCTGATGCAGGAAAGTATAGAGGTCAAATGCCGCCCCGGTTGTTCCCGGCACAACATCAAAAGTCATCTGCTGCTTGCTGTTCACCACGCCCAGCCCCGTCATTGCCGAGAAGGCGCCACTGCCGCCGGTATAGTAGAACTGCATCTTAGTCACCCCTTCAGGAATGGGGTCGTTGACGACAAAGCGACAGAGCGACACTATACGGTTCAGGGTGATGTTCAAAGTCTGAGGCTCATCGTCCACCTCGACATCGGCATAATACAAAAACGTATCGGAATATTTAGTAGCATTGGTAAACTGTATCTTCGCCGGATTCGTCATGGTGGGGTTGCTATCGCTGCTATGAGCCAGCACCACCAACTGGTAGCTTCCCTCTTCCAGTTCGAACGACACCGTTCCGAAGCCGCTGTCGCTTACCTTTTGGTTAATCTGCTTCACACGCACGCCTTCGGCATCATAGATGGCGAAGTTCAGCTTGGTACATACATCCGACACTACTCCACGCGACATCATGCCCAAAGCCGAGTTTTCTATCTTGTAGACACTAACCGTTACATTTCCCGTTGTAGTGTCCTCCATCTCTTCCAGATTAATCGGTTTCTCGCATCCACACAACACAAAGATGCCAGTCAACAAGGCTATCAGTAGTTTATTCGTACTAATCATTATAGTTATTGGTCAAATTAGTGGAGCTGGAGGGAGTCGTCATCGACGCAAGTCGCTCTGACCTTGGTCAGAGAACCCTCACGAGGGTGAGACTATCCAGTGTAACGTTAGTGGAGCTGGAGGGAGTCGAACCCTCGTCCAAACAAGGAAACCATACGCTTTCTACATGCTTATCTTGGCCTTCATTTTCGTGCCGTGACAAGACCCAAGCCACCAATCACGGCCTTATCTCCTAAAGTTTCATCCACCAGTCGGAGCACCCGAGGGACTATTTCCGATTTGTCCTGCACCGCTGAGTCCTCAGATTCGGAACCACATCCTTGGAGCGATGTCTCGTTCCCTCACCTTGTAAGGGAATTAAGCCAGTAAACTACTGTACTTCGTTTAGGCAGCGAGAGCGTAGTTGTTTTCGCCAATTAATTGTTCGACCGACGAGATTATGGAGCCCACAGCCGTCGCTCCGCATGCTTACGTACCATCTCATCTTGCTGTCAAATCCAGTCAACCCCAAGTATAAGATTCCGTAAAATCGATGCAAAGATAAGCATTTTTTTGAAATCTTCCATGTTTTTGGGGAAAAAATTGTACCTTTGCGCAATATTTCGCGCAGCAGCGTGTTAATTTATATATAATATGTACATATAACTATGAAAAGATTTGCAACTATTATAGCCTGCTTTGTCTTGTCAACGACTATAGGCCGGGCCCAGTCAAGCATGACCGACAATCAGGTGATGGACTATGTGATAGAGCAGAACGCCAAGGGTGTTTCGCGCCAGAAGATTGTCACCCAGCTGATGCAGCGCGGTGTGACCATTGACCAGATACGCCGCATCCAGAAGAAATATCAGAAGCAGATAAAGAACGGAGCCTTAGGCGCCGAGGACATCACTGCCGGCTCGAAGGAGGTGAAGACCCGTATGCGCGAGTCTAATGGCGAGAAGCGTGAGGAGCAGAAGAAGACTGACAGGAAGAAGGCTTCGCAATTCCGTGTGAAGGACACTAAAAAGAAGAACCAAATTCAGACACACACATACGACGATGACGATACCGACTTTGTCGAGATGGACGAAGCTATGGACTTCATGATGCCCGACTCGCTGAAGTATTACTATGAGGAAGAGAAAAAGGAAAAACGCAAGATTTTCGGTCACGACGTGTTCAACAACAAGAACCTGACCTTCGAGAGCTCGATGAACCTGGCAACCCCTCAAAACTACCGCTTAGGCCCTGGTGATGCCGTAAACGTGGACATCTGGGGAGCCTCGCAGGAGAGCATTACTGACGTGATATCACCCGACGGAACCATCACCATAGAGGGCATCGGTGTTATCCAGTTGGGAGGTCTTTCCGTAAGTCAGGCCAAAAGCAGACTGAAGAGCGTACTGGGTCCCCGCTATCAAGGCTCCAAAATCGACTTGACCCTCGGACAGACCCGCACCATCACTGTCAGCGTCATGGGTGAGGTGAAGGTTCCCGGTACCTATACTCTTTCTGCCTTCGCCACCGTTTACAACGCCCTCTACATGGCCGGTGGCCCCAACGACATCGGCACACTGCGCAACGTGAAGGTTTACCGTCAGGGCAGACTATTGAGCAATGTAGACGTCTATGACTTCCTGTTGAACGGCAAGCTGAGCGGCGACGTGCGACTGCAAGACAACGACGTCATCACCGTCAGCCCCTACGAGGCACTGGTCAACATCACGGGTAAAGTAAAACGTCCGATGTTCTACGAGATGAAGAAGACGGAGAGCGCTGCCACCCTGCTGCGCTATGCAGGCGGATTCACTGGCGATGCTTATACCAAAGCCATCCGCGTCAATCGCAAGGCTGGCAGCCAGTATTCTGTATTCAGCGTAGACGAATTTGACATGAACAGTTTCCGTCTGATGGACGAAGACTCCGTCAGTGTTGACTCAACCCTCAACCGCTATCAGAACATGGTGGAGGTGAAGGGTGCCGTATTCCGTCCTGGCATGTATCAAGTAGGAGGTAATATCTGCACCGTCAAGGCCCTGATTGAGGCTGCTGACGGACTGACCGAGGGAGCCATTGCCCAGCACGCCGTTATGCACCGTATGAAGTTTGACCGCACCTTGGAAGTCCTGAGCATCGACATTCGCGGCATTCTGGAAGGCACATCCCCTGATGTTCCCTTGAAGAACGAGGATGTCATCTACATTGCCAGCCGGGAAGAGCGTAACGAGCAACAGACGGTAACCATCAGTGGTGAGGTGCTCTACCCCGGTGTCTATAAATTTGCAGAAAACGAATCAGTAGAAGACCTCATTCTGCAAGCTGGCGGGCCGACTTATGCAGCCTCGCTGGTGAAGGTCGACGTAGCACGGCGCATCAACAACCCTTATGCCACTGAGGCAGAAGACCAAATTGCACAAACCTTCAGTTTTAAGCTCACAGACAACTTCACCATCGCCGACCAGCCCGACTTCAAGTTGCAGCCTTTTGACGAAGTCTATGTGCGCCGCAGTCCTAACTATACCGAACAGCAGAACGTCATCATTGAGGGCGAAGTCCAGTTTGAAGGCACCTACGCCCTGTCAAACAAAGGCCAGCGTCTGAGTGAAATCATCAAACAGGCCGGAGGTCTGACCAAACGTGCCTATCCCGAAGGAGCCAAGCTCCTGCGCCCAATGACACAGGACGAACGCGACATGATGGAAACCGTCCTGCGTACCGCCCAGCGCAACTCGGGCAAAGACTCTATCGACGTCCGAAAGCTCATGACAAATGCAAATTATCCTGTAGGCATAGAGCTGGACAAGGCCCTGAAGAATCCAGGTAGTGACGATGACCCCATTCTGCGTGAGGGCGACCGCATTGTGGTTCCACGCTATGACGGTACAGTCAAGATCAATGGCGAAGTGCTCTATCCCAATACCGTCTATTTCAAGGACGGCAAAGATACTGACTACTACATCAACCTGGCAGGTGGCACTACCTCAACCGCCAAGAAGAGCCAGACCATCATCATCTATATGAACGGAATGGTAGCCCGTGCTGACCGTAAACACAAGCCACGACCAGGATGCCAGATTGTTGTACCCACCAAGCGGCAACGCCGTGGTATGGGCCTTACTGAATGGCTCAGTGTCGGAACCAGTGCAGCCTCCCTCGGCACCATGTTCGCCACCATTGCTAACCTGTTGAAGAAGTAAATGAGTATGGAAGAAAAGAATAAGCAATACTATGGAATAGATTATCAGCGTGTATTCCAAGAAATTATAAAACGGAGGCGTCTGTTTATGAAGACAATACCTATTGCATTTGTATTGTCATGTATCTATATTTTCAGCCTGCCACGCTACTATGATACAGACACCATGCTTGCACCAGAGACTGAGAACCCGATGTCTGGAGGTACTATTGGTTCCATAGCCTCAACATTCGGCTTGGATTTGGGCAATATGCAATCATCCGACGCCATCACCCCGCTACTTTACCCTAACTTGATGGAAGACAACGGCTTCGTTACCAATATGTTCAATATCCAGGTCGCCACTAAGGATGGAAAGATAAAAGCCAATTATCACGACTATCTCAAAAAGTACCAAAAAAATGCATGGTGGAACACTATATTCGGAGCTATGAAGAGTTGGTTCTCTAAAAAAGAGGAACCTGCAAAGGGTGACATGAATCCTTATTACCTCACTAAAACAGAAGACGACATCGTAAAACAAATAGCCGAATGTGTCAAGTTCAAAACCGATAAGAAGACGGGAGTTATCACTATTACTGTTCGCGACCAAGACCCAC
>DEWO01000047.1 GCA_002363695.1 Prevotella sp. UBA3208 | reverse complement strand
TCATGGGCATGAACTCAGCCATCATACTGCTGTCGCTGTCCATCTGGGGCTCGCTGCTGGGCATTTTGGGCATGGTGATAGCCCTGCCGGCAACGACACTGCTCATCACCTACTACCAGAAGTACATTGTGAAACAGAAAGATTGAGTAATTATGTGTTACAGGACAGACTACACAAATTCCTCAGTGTCGCACCAGAGGAAATTATGAGTTTTCTCGACGACATAGAATCCCACTACGGATCCAGCAGCGAGAGCATCATGAAGACAATCGGACTTGAAGAGCAAGAACTGAAAGCACTAAGAGACAAGTATTTGGACTAAGCCCCCCCTTGTACTGTCATAGGGCCGTCACGGGTTATCCAATGCCTGCCGGATGTCGGCCAGAAGGTCCTCACCGGCCTCGAGGCCGATGCTCAGGCGGACGGTGGTGTCGGGGACTGACATCTCCGCACACTGCTCAGCGGTAAAGAGTCCGAAGATGGTGGAGGCAGGATGGATGGCTAACGACTTGCGGTCAAAGAGATTGGTAGCACGCCGGATAATCTGCAGCCTGTCGATGAACGCCCATGCAGCCTCCTTCGATTCGAGGTCGATGGTGAAGACGGCCCCCGGCAAGGGCCCAAACTGTGCCTTCGACAACTCATAGAAAGGATTGTCCTCCAAGCCTGTATAGTTCACCCGCTTGATCTCCGGCAGTTGCCGGCACTGCTCTGCCAGCCACAGCGTGGTCTCTGCCTGCCGACGAAACCGGATGTCGAGCGTGTCAAGTCCGAGGGTCTCCATATAGGCCACCTGGGGCGTCATCAGTCCGCCAAGGTTTGTCACCAACTCTGTCTTCACACGCGCCGTAAAGGCCTGCTTCTTCCCTACCCTCTTCACACGTGCCTGCAAGGCCGGCGAGGGAGACTGGCTCCAGTCGAATCGGCCGTAGTCGAGCAGCAGTCCGCCCAGTCCGGTTCCACCGCCAGAAATATACTTCGTACTTGACACCACTTCGACATCCACACCGAAGTCGGCAGCCCTGAAGGCGGAGAACGGCACGATGGTTGTATCGGCAATCAGTGGTATGCCAGCCTGATGGGCGATGTCTGCCAGTCGCCGGATGTCAGCCACAAACAGTTGCGGATTGGTGATGATCTCGAAGAACAGGGCGCACGTCTTGTCGTCAATACATGCCTCTACCTCCTCTGGTTTCGTGAAGTCGGCAAAGCGCGGCTCCACGCCAAAGTTACCCAGCGTGTCACGAATCAGCGAGACGGAGTTGCCAAACAGATGTTTCGAGGCCACGATGTTCAGTCCTGCACTGCTGACCGCCGTCAGGGCGTAGTGGATGGCTGCCATTCCCGTGTTGAGCGCCGTCACGCTCATCGCTCCCGTCAACTGACGGACCCGTACTTCCAGATAGGTGGTCGTGGGGTTGGCGATACGGGCATACGACGGCGCCATGGAACGACCGCAGAATGCGTCGCCCATGGCTTTGGCAGACTCAAACTCAAACGCCGCCGTATAGTAGACGGGCATGGAAAGTGCCCCGTAAGCATCAGGCTTCTGATACTTCGTTGTCAATATCTTTGTTTCGTACTGCATTACCGTCCAATAATCTTCCTAACAGCGATTACAAGTTTGTCCACATCCTCCCGGGTGTTGTAGAGGGCGAACGTGGGGCGGACACTCATCTCGTATCCCAAGGCACGCAGTGCAGGCTGGGCACAGTGATGGCCGGCTCTTACGGCAATGCCCTCCTTGTCAAGCAGCGTGCCAACCTCGGGTACGGGGATGCCGTCGAGTACGAAGCTCACCACTGACACCCGGTTCTTCGGATTGCCGATAAGCGTCAGGCCGGGTATCTGGCCGAGTTGTTCACGGGCATACTCCGTCAGCTGGTGCTCGTGGTGCTCGATGTTGCGGATGCCGAGACGACTCACGTAGTCGAGGGCAGCCCCCAGTCCGATGGCATCGGCCACATTGGGCGTGCCAGCCTCAAAGCGGGCAGGCGGCACATTGTATTCCGTCCGTTCGATGGTGACATCCTTGATCATGTTACCGCCACCCTGCCAGGGTTGCATTCTGTCGAGCAGTTCCCTGCGCCCATAGACCACACCGATGCCATTAGGCCCGTATATCTTATGTCCGCTGAACACGAAGAAGTCGGCCCCCAGCTGCTGCACATCTACCGGTGTGTGGGCTATCGACTGTGCGCCGTCTATCAGCACCGGAATCTGATGTGAGTGGGCGATGTCAATGATGCGCTGCACGTCGTTGATGGTGCCGAAGGTATTGTTCACATGGCCCACTGAGACGAAACGAGTGCGCGGCGTGATGAGCCGTTCCAGTTCTGAGAGTATCAGGTCACCGTTCTGGTCTGTAGGGATGGCTCGCAGCGTAGCGCCCCGTTCCTGGCAGACACGCTGCCAGGGCACGATGTTGGCATGATGGTCAAGCTCAGAGACGATGACCTCGTCGCCAGGCGTCAGATACTGCCGTCCGTAGGTCTGCGCCACGAGGTTGATACCCTCGGTGGTGCCACGCACGAAGATGATTTCCTCGCTCGAAGCAGCGTTGATGAAGCGCTGCACCTTCTCGCGGGCCTCCTCGTAGGCATCTGTTGCACGGGCAGCCAAGGTATGGGCCCCACGGTGGATATTGGAATTGTAGGTACGATAATAGTCCGAAATCCTGTCAATCACCTGATTAGGTTTCTGCGTCGTCGCACCATTGTCCAGCCACACCAGGTCGTGACCGTTCACCTTCTGATTCAGCACGGGGAAGTCTTTCTTGATCTGCTCAGCGTTCAGCGTGTCGGCCTCTTCATAGTGCAGGTCGCGTAGTATCTTCGTCTCTGGAATGCCGATGCCGAAGCCATTCTCCTGTGGCAGCGCAGGCTGTTCTGTCCGCTGCGCCAGCAACGTGTCATACCCAGCGGTGAGGGCTGACAGGTTCAGCACCTCGTCGGGCAAGACCGCCTTCCGTTCTTGCTGCAGTTCCTCGGGGCAGTACTTTTGCGCCACCTCCCTGAGCAGTGCGAAGCCTGGGTCTTCCAGTCCGTAGCCATTTATTTGATTACTCATTACTTCTCTACTTTATTCCGATGCTGATAGTCATGATAATAGCCCACCTCGACATTTTCGAGCACGGCGATGGCGTCGTCCGTGAGCGCTGCCAGCGAGAAATACTTGGTCAGCAGATAGGAGGCCACGCCGAACTTGTCGAGCCCCATCAGGCGGGCAGAGAGTGACGGTGCAATCTCACCGGGAATGCCGCTCTGGTGCAGGCCGACGACACCTTGGTTCTTCTCACCGACACGTACGAGAATGATTTTCGTCGTACCCACGCCGCGGCCAGTCAGATACTGGCCCTCTACCTCCACCTTGTCTGACGGAATCAGCGGCACACCGCGCCACAAGATGACTTTCGTGCCGAAGAGGTCAGTCGTCACAGGCGGTACACCGCGCCATGTGCATTCGCGCTCAAAGGCAGCAATGGCCCTTGGATGAGCGATAAAGAAGGCAGGCTCCTTCCATACCAGCGACAGCAGTTCGTCCAGGTCGTCGGGCGTCGGAGCCCCGTAGCGGGTGGTGATGCGGTAGGCAGGGTTGGTGGCTGCCAGCAAGCCGAACTGCCTGTTGTTGATAAGCTCCCACTCCTGACGCTCCTTGATGCTCTCGATGCTGAGGCGCAGCTGTTCTTCCAACTGGTTGTAGGGATTGTTATAGAGATCGCTGACACGGGTGTGCACTCGTACCACGGTCTGCAGGGTGTTCAGCGAGTACTCCGTGGGATTCTCCTCGTAGTCAATGTAGGTATCTGGGATGATGTTGTCCTCCTCGTGTCCTGATACCAGGTCAATATGCTTCTCGCCGTTGTCATTCACCGAAGCCTTCAGCCGCAACTGTTTGTCGACGGCCTTGGTGAAGGTCTCGCGGAAGTCGGGAACTTCCTTGATAAACTTGATGAGTTCCTTCAGTTTCAGACCCAGGAACACCGTTGGAGTGACGGCTCGCACAGAGACCGTCGACTCCCGCTCGTCCAGCAAGTCAGCCTCGCCGAAATACTCGCCGTCACCCAAGAGGGCTATCCGCAGGTCTTCTCCATGCGGACCCTTGCTGATGACCTCAGCCTGTCCACTGGCAACGATAAAGAAACGCTGTTTGTCCTTGCCCTCTTCTACAAAGAGTCGGTCCACGTCCACCTCCTTGGCTTCGAACGAACTCACCAGACGGTTCAGGACTTCATCGTCGAACTCAGAGAACAAGGGGATTGACTTCAGGTTCTTGGCCGTAAACGAGGGCACACCGTTGACATACCGGATGGGCAGGCGGTCGTTCTTCCGCAGTTCCACCCTCGTACGGTTCACGCGGAACGTGCCGCCACTGACCTGCACCCAGGGCAGGAGTTTCAACAGGAGTCTCGGAGTGACGGAGCCCATCTGCGGGGCTGTCTTGGTGGTCGTTGCCAGTCTTCTGGCGGTTGCAGTAGTCACACTGCGCTGTAAATTAGAATCTGCCATAATGTGTTTGAGTTTTTTTTAATGTTATACCTTTTATTTTACCTTTTTTACTTTTTAATCGTTACTCTGTACGTCGTTCCCTCCACGTGCTCTGCAGCAATCACGTCGTAGCCCTGCTCCCTGGCATTGCGTGGCACGTTGTCCAGAGGCTCGCCCTCGCTGAGCAACACTTCGAGAATGTCGCCCGCCTGTAGTTTCGAGAGTTCTATCTTGGTCTTGACGAAGGTCATCGGGCAGTGTTCCTTCGTGATGTCTAATGTCTTTGTTGCCATAACTTCAATTTTTCAATTCTTCAATTTTTCAATTCTTCAATTTTATATAAACAGCGTCTGTCCGCCCTCGCTGAGACGGAGGAACGAAGCCACGCCGAGCACGTCCTTCACCTCAGGGACGAAGTCATCCTTCTTCAGCCCCAGCACGTGCATTGCCATCTCGCAGGCATAGAGGTTGATGCCAAGCACCTTGGCTGCCTCTGCGAGCTCCTCCAGCGTCGCCACATTGTTCTTGCGCATCAGGTAACGGAAGATCTTGGGACCTACACCGAGGAAGTTGAAGCGACTCGTGGGTGTCGCAGCGAGGCCGCCCATCATGAAGCCGAAGGTCTTCGTCAGCCAGTTAGAGCCGATGAAGGCGCGCCCCTGCTTCTGCTTGATAGCGTCGAGACCCCAGAAGGTGAAGAAGATGTTCACTTCATACCCTACTGCCGCCGCGCCCGTACCTAATGTAAATACTGCTGTCAGTTTGTCGAAATCGCCACTGAAGGCGATGATGCTTAGTTTCTTTTGTTCTGCCATATTTTTATGCGTTTGAGTCTGGGTGCAAAGGTACGGCAGTTCCGGCACTCCTGCAATCCCCCGTTTATGGCATTTCACATACCCTCTGTATGGTATGCGATTTACCATCCTTGTGGGATTGTGGCTACGGAAAAAACACCGTACCTTTGCAGCGTGATTCAAACTCAATGACAACTATGGCAAAGATTTATGTAAATGGAGACGTGCAGGAAGTGAGCCTGCCGCTCAACGTGAGTGAACTGATCAGGCAGTTGCTGGTAGAGAACCCCGAGATGGTCAGCGTACAGGTGAACGAGGAGTTCGCCGAACGCGACGACTGGGACAGTATCCAGATCAAGGAAGGTGATAAGGTCGATTTCCTGTATTTCATGGGAGGAGGATGCCTAAGGTAAAAAGGAAGAGTGAAAAGTGAAAAATTTGCTTCCGCTATGATAGACTTTACAGAAGAACAGATACAGCGATATTCCCGTCATATTCTCTTGCAGGATGTCGGCGTGGAGGGACAGGAAAAGATAATGAACGCGCGCGTGCTCGTGGTAGGGGCAGGCGGACTGGGGGCTCCCGTCTCGCTCTACCTCGCTGCGGCTGGCATCGGCACGATTGGTATCGTGGATGCCGATGTCGTCGACCTGAGCAATCTCCAGCGACAAGTCATCCACTTCACCAAAGACGTTGGCGTACCCAAAGTAAAGAGTGCTGAGGAGAAGATCAAGGCCATCAACCCTGACGTGAAGGTGGAGACCTACTATCAGTTTCTCGACTCGTCGAACGCGCTCGACATCATCAAGGAGTATGACTTCATCGTCGACGGGACGGACAACTTCCCCGTGAAGTTCCTCATCAACGATGCCTGCGTAATGGCAGGCAAGCCCTTCTCGCATGGCGGCATCCTGCGCTTCAACGGCCAGACGTTCACCCATCTGCCAGGCACGGCCTGCTACCGCTGCATGTTCAAGGAACCGCCTCCCGTAGGAGCCGTACCCACCTGTTCGCAGGCTGGGGTACTGGGGGCCATCGCCGGAATGCTGGGCACCATCCAGGCCGCCGAGACACTGAAGTACTTTACGGGTATCGGCGAGTTACTGACTAACCGTCTGCTCACCTTCGATGCCAAGACCATGCAGTTCCGCACGGTTCCCGTGAAGCATCGTGACTCGTGCACCATCTGTGGCACGAGCCCCACCATCGATCATCTGACAGACTACGAACAGGCCGCCTGCGACTTAAAGCATTGAACGATAATTATGCATTATGCATTATTAATTATGCATTGAAAAATGAAGATACCACAAGAAATCATAGATGAATTAATCAGCCAGGCCCGGCAGGACGCACCCAACGAGACGTGCGGCTACCTGCTGGGCACCAGCGGACCCGCCGGAGACGTCGTCACCGAGAACTACAGGATGGAAAACATCGACCACTCACCGGAGCACTTCACCTTTGCACCCAAGGACCAGTTTGCAGCCCTGCGCTATGCCCGCAGCAAGGGCCTGCAGATTCTCGCCAACTGGCACAGCCATCCCGCCTCCCCCTCGCGTCCCTCGCAGGAAGACCTCCGTCTGGCCGTCGACCCCCACATCCGCTATGCCATCCTCTCCCTCCACGAAGGCGTCCATCTCAATTCCTTCAAGATACAGCACGGTGAGGTCGTAGACAAAGAGGTTCATCAGGAATAGCCCCCCGACAATCAGTCTTGGAAATAGACTTTCTTGACACGGTTGCTGATACTTGTCAGCACTTCGTAGGGAATGGTCTGCAGGGCATCGCTCAACACGGTGACGGGCAGATGTTCACCGAAGATCTCCACACTGTCGCCCTCCTTACAGGGAATACCGGTCACGTCTATCATGGCTACATCCATACAGATATTGCCCACATAGGGGGCCCGCTGTCCGTTGACCAGACAGTAGCAGGCTCCTCGTCCCAGATGCCGGTTTAGCCCGTCAGCATAGCCAATGGGGATGGCGGCTATGTCGGAGTCGCGGGTCAGCACGCCTTTTCTGCTATATCCCACCGTCTCGTCCTTGGGCACATGGCGCAACTGGAGAATGGTGGTTTTCAGGGTCGAGACGGTACTCAGCAATCGATTGTCGCGCGGATCAACACCATAGAGACCCAGTCCCAGACGGCACATGTCCATCTGCCGCTCGGGGAAGTGCTCGATGGCTGCCGAATTATCCATGTGGCGCAGTATCTTGTGGTCGAAGGCTGCCTGCAACTGACGACTGGCACGTTCAAACTTCTCGAACTGCATAGCGGAGAAGCGGTCAAAGTCGTCGCTGTCGCTCCCCACAAAATGAGAGAAGACGGAACGGGGAATGATGGCATTCTGCGACTTCAGACGCTTGATGAGTTCGTCCATATCCTTGTCGGGGTTGAAGCCTAAGCGGTGCATACCGGTATCCAGTTTGATGTGTACCGGCCAGCCCGTGATGCCCAGTTTCTCAGCGGCATGGATGAGTGCGTCCATCAGCCGGAACGAGTAGACCTCGGGTTCCAGGTCCCAGTCGAACATGGTCTTGAAGGCCGTCATCTCGGGGTTCATAATCATGATGTTCTGCGTGATGCCGTTGCGGCGCAGGGTCACGCCCTCGTCGGCCACGGCCACGGCCAAATAGTCCACCCGATGGTCCTGCAGGGTCTTGGCCACCTCCACGGCACCGGCTCCATAGGCGTCGGCCTTGACCATGCACACCAGCTTGGTCTCCGGCTTCAAGAAGGAACGGTAGTAGTTCAGGTTGTCGACCACGGCATTGAGGTTCACCTCGAGGATGGTCTCATGCACTTTCTGTTCCAGACGCTCCGTGATGCGGTCGAAGCCAAAGGCTCGGGCACCCTTGATGAGCACCACTTCGTCGTGCAGCTGACGGAACGCATTGCTGTGCAGGAATTCGTCGGTAGTGGAGAAGAAGGTGGTGTCGGGTAGTTTGAAGAGTGCCGCATGTGCACTAATCTGTGGGCCGATGCCTATCAGCTTGTCTACGCCACGCTTCTGGCAGAGGCTGTTGACCTCGCCATATAGTTCCACTGCGCTCTGTCCGCTCTGCAGGATGTCGCTCAGCAACAGGGTGCGACAACGCCGGTCGTTAACGCGACGAGACATGAAGTCGAGGGCAATGCCGAGGGAGTTGATGTCCGAGTTATAGGAGTCGTTGATGAGCGTACAGCCGTGCTGTCCCTCCATGACCTCCAGCCGCATGGCCACAGGCTCCAGCCGAGCCATGCGCTCGGCCAGCTGTTCAGGGGTGACTCCCAGACAGAGGGCTGTGGCAGCCACTGCCAGCGAGCACTCAATAGAGGCTTCATCGCAGAAGGGTAGCTGGTAGGCAGACAGCAGCTCGTCACGACGCCAGCCAATCTTCTTGCCCTTGAAACCCGAACGACGCACACAGCGACTCACCAGGTCGTCATCGGCATTGTAGATGATGACTTTGGCATCATGGAACAGTTTCAGCTTTTCCATGCATTTCTCTTCCAGCGAGCGGAAGTTCTCCTGGTGAGGAGCACCAATGGAGGTCAGCACGCCAATGGTAGGCTGTATGATGTCATGCAAAGCCTCCATCTCACCCAACTGACTGATGCCTGCCTCAAAAAGTCCTATCTGCGTCTGCTCATTGAGCAGCCAGACAGAGAGGGGGACACCTATCTGCGAGTTATAGCTCTTGGGCGAGCGGGTAACGACATGGTCGGGTGAGAGCACTTGGTAGAGCCATTCCTTCACCATGGTCTTACCGTTGGAACCGGTAATACCCACAATGGGGATGTCGAACTCGTCACGATGACGCTCTGCCAGACGCTGCAGGGCTGCCAGCGGCGAGGGGACTTTCAGGTAGTTGGCATCGGGGGCAGGCTGGTCGGGAACGTGTTCCACGACGAAGTTGCGCACCCCACGACGATAGAGGTCGCTGATATAGCGGTGACCGTCATTGCGGGGAGTCTTCAGGGCGAAAAACAAGGTTTCTTCCGGGAAACATAGTGAACGGCTGTCCGTCAACAGCCAGCCTATCTGTGCATCGGCCGTACCGATGCGTCGTGCTCCGATGAGCGTCGTAATTTTCTCTATTGTGTAATTCATAATGCAAAGGTAGGATATTTTTTGCGAAGGGCCGCTACTTTTAACATAGTTTTATCCATGAGCTGCCTGTACTCCATGCTTTCCGGGTCGAAGGGCTTATGGGCCAGCACCTGCTTCAGCGGACGCCACTCGTCCAGAAAAGCCTTGGCCTCAGGCGAGAAGCAGGTATCTACCAACCGCTGCCAGATATACTCGGCAGCCTGTTCCGAGGGATGTAGCATGTCGGAAGCATAGAAGCGGTAGTCGCGCAACTCGTCCATCACAATCTCATAGGCGGGGAAGTAGTGGAGAGATGGAGATTCTAACCGATTGACGGCCAGGAGGAGGGTAGCCTTCGAGAGCTGGCTCTCATGATAGCCGTACTTACGATAGCGAATGGGGCTGACGGTCAGCACTACCTGAACCTCCGGATTGTGCTGGCGCAGGATGTCCACGGCCTGACGGAGATAATCCGCACAAGCCTCAACGGTGAGTTGTTCCTCCTGAAACAAGACTGCCGGACGTTTCTGGCAGTTATCCACAATCTCGCCCGTCTCCTTGAGTCGATAGACATGGTTGGTACCCAAAGTAAAGAAGACAATGCGAGGCCCCACCCCACTGCCAGCATTCGTTGAGAAGAATTTCTCCACCGTGTGTAATACCGAGGCGGGATTATACATCGTCCCATAGGGGTTCACCGTGACGGGAAAGCCCTCTTCACGAAAGTGCTGTCCGATGGCATCGGCAAAGCAGGAACCCACAAGCAGCAGTTCCTCGCAGGGTTGAATCTCAAACCCTGGCTTTTCAATATCTATAATAGTACGAAACTCCATCAGCTTCTGCTTACTTGCAGTCCGCTCTTCGACAACGTCATGTCTACGAAACGGGCATTGGGGTTAGGTTGAGCCTGATTGACAATCTGCTTGATACGTGCTGCTGCCTCTGGGTCTTTAGCCACCATATACAGATAGCCACCGCCACCCGCACCGGGCAGCTTATAACCCAGGCACAGGTCGTCTATCAGGTCTGTGATGCGACGCACACTGTCCGGATTGGTACCGCTGTCTATCGACTGGTTCTGCTGCCATGTCTTGCGGATGAGACGTCCCATCAGCAAGAAGTCCTGGCGCTGGATGGCCTCATACATATCCATGGCATGGGCTTTCATCGAGCGCAGCTGTTGCAGTTCCACATGGTGGTTGAGGAACATCCTTCGCACAATCTCTGCCAATATGTTCTTGGCCGTACGGGTGATGCCCGTATAATATAATAGGTGGCACTGCTGATACTCCGGTTGGGTATAGACAGCATCCGGCAGCCATCTGACCTGCGGATTCTGGTCGAAGCCTCGGGCGGTCTCCAGCAGCTTCACGCCTCCCAGGACACCGCCAAACTGGTCTTGCCAGCCACCACCTGTCGTCAGCAACTGCTCCAACACCAGCGTCCGACGCCCTATCTCGTTCTTGTCCCATGCCAGCGAGCAGAAGTCGTTGACAGCCCCCAGCACCGTCGATGCCAGGATGCTCGATGTTCCCAGTCCGCTGCCTGCAGGAATCGCTGAGAGCAGCGTCAGTTCTATGCCACAGCCAAAATGCTCCAACTGGGTTCGCAACGAGGGATATGTCTCCAGCGAGAAACTGGGCAGGAACCCTGCCAAGGCCAACGCAGCCTTGGGAATCGAGAACGGAGAGCCTACTTTATTATATAAAGCCAGTTGCTCGTAGGTCTCAATGACCTCCATAGCTCCCAGGTCTATGCTACGTAGCACGATATGAGGTTCCCGACAGGGTTTGATATATGTCTGCAAGGGTGGCTGACCGTTCAGCTCGATGGCAATGTTCACCACAGCCCCGCCCTCCATCAGACAGTAAGGCGGCGTATCCGTCCATCCTCCTGCCAAGTCTATGCGTACAGGGGAGCGTCCCCAGACTATCTGGTCAGGATAGACCGACAACCGGGGCTGCTGTTTCTGAGCCAGCACACCATCTGTCAGTCCATTGCGCAACAAGGCAAAGGCCCCATCGCTATCACCCCGGAACATCGCATCATGAATGCGCGTCATCAGCGGAGCCGTTGTTTCCACAGGGGCAGGCATGGGCAGCTGCATCTCGCGAAACTCCCGTGAGGCATCGTCCAAATCCAGCTGATAGAATACGCTGTGCTGCCAGTTACGGGCCAGGGCAGGCCAATTCTGCGCCCGGAAGCGACGCCGCTGTTCGAACAGCCTGCGCAGGTTCGCTACATTCGAAATATCCTCTGCGGAAAGGAAGGTCGTAGCATGTTCTGATAGATTTTCTAGTCTTACCAGTTCAGATAGTTTTACTAGTTCTACTAATTTTCCTAATTCTTCCAGTGTCTCCACCACGGGGAACTGCTTCTTCTGCTGTTCGCTGCCTGCAAACTTGTCATCAATGCGGTACGGACGAACGCAGTAGCCATTCTCGCCAATGGGTATGATGTCCAGACACTGTCCCGGTTCCAGCGTCACCGTCCAGTCGTTCTCGGGCACTCCCGTCACTATATTGTCGTGCGTCAGTGTCCAGTGAGGACCGATACAGCTGTTTTCTATCCATACATTGGTATTCTTGTCCGTAAACGGATAACTCGTCAGAGCGTTTTGTGTGAAGATGCTCGGATGTGGCTTACGGTCATGGTGCATGATGTCACGTTGGTCGTTCACCACATTCTGAATAGCCACCGTCGAAGAAATCATCTCTCCCGAGGTACCATAGTGATAGAACGCTCCCCCAGCCAGCGGCACAATAGCCACTGTCAGTTCGTGCAGTTCCGGGTCGTCTATGGTAGGGTCAGTACCTAACGTACAACCAAACTCTGAATACAGGTCATACTCTTTGAGTTGAGAATTGAGAGTTGAGAGTTGAGAGCTGGGGTCTGCCATCGAACGTTTCATAAGCAGCTTCACGGCACGGTCGCTCAGCAGCCAGATGCCGATATCAGTCAGATAGAAGTGATCCTTCAGCAGGGCAGCCAGCGTTTCCGTACTGGGTTTCTGGAGCATCATCTTCAGCACGTTGGGTGTACGCTGGTCACTGACGAACACCCCATGGTCCTTGGCAATAGACGCATCCAGCCACAGGCCGTAGCATA
>DEWO01000080.1 GCA_002363695.1 Prevotella sp. UBA3208 | reverse complement strand
TTCTTTGTCTATCAATGCAGCAACCATCCCGAAAGACGACACAGAGGCATGCACAAGAAAGCCCGTACTGAAATGGTGGAACGCCATCAACAAGAATTTGGGACACCACCGGACTTCAACCATGAGCCCCCACCCCATGAGAGGCATGACACATTCAGAGGTCCAAGGGGCCACCGCCCACCAGCCTTCATTGGCGAACACGACATCATCGCACTGATTATGCTGGTATTGATGTTGGGCATGAACATCGGCATCAAACTCTATTTCAAGTCGCGCCATGACGCCAAACAAATGATAGCCCTGGAAAAGGAGAATCTGGAACAGCAGCTGGAATATCTGAAGTATCAGATCAACCCCCACTTCTTCATGAATACGCTCAACAACATCCATGCCCTGGTGGACATTGATTCTGAGAAGGCGAAAGACACCATCGTGGAACTGTCGAAGATGATGCGCTTCATCCTGTATGAAGGAGACAAGAAAGGGGTACCCCTCACCCGCGAGTTTGAGTTTATCCAACACTACGTGACGTTGATGAGCCTGCGCTATACCGACAAGGTGGAAGTGACGGTCGATTTGCCCACTGAGACACCTGATTACGAGTTACCGCCCCTGATGCTGATTACGTTTATTGAAAATGCCTTCAAACACGGCATCAGCTATCAGCACGAGTCGTTTGTGCATATCAAGGCGACGGTGGATGATCACCAACTCCACTTCACATGCGCCAACAGCAAGGCAGACAAGCCAAACGACGAAAGGGTACGGGAAGGCGGTGTAGGCCTTGCCAACGTGAAACAACGCTTAAACTTAATTTATGGAAAGAACTATACGCTGAATATACAGGACAACCCTGAAACTTATCTTGTAGAACTTAAAATACCACTCGCATGATTAGATGTTTGGCTATTGACGATGAGCCACTGGCACTCCAGCAGTTGGCAGCATATATCAAGAAAGTACCATTCCTCGAACTGGCAGCCCAATGCCAAAGTGCACTGGAGGCACGCCAGTTCCTGGAACAGGACACCGTGGATGCTATCTTTTGCGATATCAACATGCCCGACCTGAACGGCATGGACTTCGTGAAATCACTACAGGCTCCGCCGCTTGTGGTCTTCACCACGGCTTATGCCGAATATGCCGTTGAGGGATTTAAGGTCAATGCCGTTGACTATCTGCTGAAGCCCTTCGGACTACAGGACTTCCAAAGGGCAGCTTCGCGCCTCAAGGAACGCTTGGAGGGACAAGCAGCTACCCCCCAACAGCCAACGCCCAACAGCCCAGCCGAAGACACTATCTTCGTCAAAACAGAATATCGCATCGTGAAAGTCAGTATTGCCGATATCCGCTATATCGAGGGCATGAGCGAATACTTGAAAATCTATCTTGACAGCGAGGCGAAACCCATCATCACCCTCCTCTCGATGAAGAAGATGGAAGAGCGACTGCCTGCCAACTTCATGCGCATTCATCGCTCGTACATCGTCAACCTTGACAAGATACAGGAAGTCAACAAAAACCGCGTTATTATGGATGCTGACACCTATCTTCCTGTCGGAGATATATACAAAGAGGCGTTCCAAAGTTATCTTGATGCCAAATTTCTTGGCAAATAAAGAAATTTTGTGTACCTTTGGCCTCGAAATGAAGAGATTACACACCATACTGCTCACTTTTCTGATTGTGTGCTCCGCGAGTGCACAGATGGTTGACCCTGTGCATTTCACTGCACAGCTGAAAGAACTTGCCAATGGTGAGGCAGAAATTATTTTTACCGGTAAGATTGATGCCGGATGGCATGTGTACTCCACCGACTTGGATGGCGGACCTATTGCCGCTAACTTCAACAAGGTGAAGATGGACGGTGCAGAAACCGTAGGCAAATTAAAGCCCCGAGGCAACGAACTGAAGAAGTTTGATAAGCTCTTCGGTATGGATGTGCGCTACTTTGAAGGCGCAGCCACTTTCGTTCAGAAAATCAAGTTCACCAAAGAGAAATATACCATCGACTGCTATTTGGAGTATGGCGCCTGCAACGACGAGATGTGTATGCCCCCATCGGAAGTGGCGTTTAAGAAGAAAGGAAGCCTCACCCCCGACCCCTCTCCTACAGAGAGGGGAGGTTCAGAGGCGTCTTCCGACACCACTCAACTCTCAACTCCCAACTCTCAACTCTCAACTCCCAACTCTCAACTGTCAACTGACCTCTGGCAACCCGTTATCAAAGAGCTTCAGGCCCAAGACAATACTCCCTCGCCTATTGGAGAGGGTTGGGGTGAGGCCGCTATTTTCTTTGCCGGTCTGCTGGGTGGCTTCTTAGCCTTGCTGACGCCCTGCGTATGGCCTATCATCCCGATGACGGTATCGTTCTTCCTGAAGCGCAACAAGGAGCGTTCGAAAGCCATTCGGGAAGCTGTGACGTATGGGCTGAGCATCATCGTCATATACGTATTCCTGGGACTGCTGGTAACCCTGCTCTTTGGTGCCAATGCCCTGAATGCGCTGTCCACGAATGCGTGGTTCAATATCTTCTTTGCCCTGCTGCTCATAGTCTTTGCAGCATCTTTCTTCGGGGCTTTCGAGTTGACGCTACCCTCCTCGTGGTCAACCAAGATTGACGAGAAGTCGGAAAAGGCTACAGGATTGCTATCCATTTTCCTCATGGCATTCACCCTGGTACTGGTCAGTTTCTCGTGCACGGGTCCTATCATCGGATTCCTGCTCGTCGCCGTATCTACACAAGGCAATATCCTCGGTCCTACCATCGGCATGTTAGGATTCTCCATCGGACTGGCTATCCCCTTTGCGCTCTTTGCCCTCTTCCCCACACTATTGAAGTCGGCACCGAAGTCGGGCGGATGGATGAATACCATCAAGGTGGTACTGGGATTCATCGAACTGGCTTTTGCGCTCAAATTCCTGAGCGTAGCCGATTTGGCATATGGCTGGCGACTGCTCGACCGCGAGGTGTTCCTATCCATTTGGATTGCCCTCTTCGGCTTGTTAGGCGCCTATCTCATGGGGTGGCTCCGCTTCCCTCATGATGACGACGGGCATCGTACAAACGTGCCACAATTCTTCCTCGGCCTCATCTCGTTTGCATTCACCATCTATATGATTCCCGGTCTTTGGGGCGCTCCGCTAAAGGCTATCAGTGCCTTTACGCCTCCTATGTACACGCAGGATTACAAGATGGTGCAGACGGCCATCGTCGAAGCCAAGTTCAAGGATTACGAACAGGGAATGGCATACGCTCGCGAGCAAGGCAAACCCGTTATCATCGACTTTACAGGCTTCGGTTGCGTGAACTGCCGTAAAATGGAGGCTGCCGTCTGGACGGACAGCGAGGTGGCACGCCGACTGACCGACGACTATGTGCTCATCTCTCTGTATGTGGACGACAAGACTCCACTCTCCGAGCCCATCGAAGTGGAGGTGAACGGACAGAAGCGCACCCTGCGCACCATAGGCGACAAGTGGAGCCACTTCCAGGCTGTGAAGTTCGGCGCCAACACCCAGCCATTCTATGTGTTGCTCGACGCAGAGGGAAAGCCCCTTGGTCCTTCGCGCTCCTACAACGAAGATATTCAAGAATACATCGACTGGCTGGATGCCGGTCTTCAGCATACGAAACCATAAAATATTCATATAATCATGAAAAGAATCTTCACGCTCATCATGGTCATAGCACTGGCTATACCAACGTTTGCACAGTATCAAACCAACAGAGAACGCAGCCGCTACAATCGCGACGACACGGAACGCTACTACGGTCTGCGTCTCGGTATGAATATCGCCAGCACCAGCAGCGAGTCAACCAACTTCGATACCAATCCCCGTACTGGTCTCGTCATCGGCGGTGTGTTCGGCATGCAGCTCTCGCGCCAACATCCCGTATGGCTGGAACTGGGACTGATGTATTCAGAGAAGGGTGGCAAGACTCATTTGAACGATGCGAAGGTGACCTACCGCCTGGGCTATCTGCAACTGCCTATCGTGGCGAAATACAACTTCAACGTTGACGACGATCTCTTTATTTCGCCTTTCCTCGGCGGCTACTTCGCCGTCGGCATCACGGGCAAGGTCAAGAATTATGAAACGCGCGAATCAGTCAGTGTTTTCGACAGCATGAAGCGCTTCGACGGCGGTCTGCGTGGCGGTTGCTGTCTGGAATATAAGATGATGTACGTAGAATTGGGTTACGACCTCGGATTGACCAATATTGCCAGAGACGAGTTCGATGCAGCCCACACGCGCAGCCTCTTCGCTAATCTCGGTATTAATTTTTAAAACTATATATGGAAAAGCTTTATCCTCAGATGATAGTAGAAGCCCTGCAGACCGTAACCTATGCAGGCACCAAGAAAAACATCATAGAAAGCGGTATGCTGGCTGACCAGCCTGCCGTGGACAACGTGCACAACAAGGTGACAGTAGTGCTGGAATTTCCCCGTGACACCGACCCGTTCCTCAAATCGACCGTCAAGGCTGCCGAGGCTGCCATCAAATACCATTGCGGCAAGGATGTGGAGGTGGAGATTCAGACGGAATTCAAGTCGAAGCCACGTCCTGAGGCTGGTAAGATGTTGCCACAAGTCAAGAATGTCATAGCCGTCAGCTCCGGCAAGGGCGGCGTCGGCAAAAGCACCGTTTCCGCCAACCTCGCTATTGCTCTGGCCCGTTTAGGCTACAAGGTGGGACTGCTGGATACCGATATTTTCGGTCCGTCCATGCCTAAGATGTTCAAATGCGAGGATGCCCGTCCTTACGCCGTCAACGTGGATGGACGCGACCTGATAGAACCCATTGAGGCTTACGGCGTCAAACTGCTCTCCATCGGATTCTTTGTATCGCCTGATACGGCTACGCTGTGGCGTGGCGGCATGGCTTCCAATGCCTTGAAACAGCTCATTGGCGACGCCGATTGGGGCGAGCTCGACTATCTGATTCTCGACACGCCTCCAGGCACCAGCGACATTCATCTGACGCTGCTGCAGACGCTGGCCATCACCGGAGCAATCATCGTCAGCACCCCTCAGCAGGTAGCCCTTGCCGACGCCCGCAAGGGTATCGACATGTATCGCAATGAGAAGGTGAACGTGCCCATCCTCGGTTTGGTGGAGAACATGGCATGGTTCACGCCTGCCGAACTGCCCGAGAATCGCTACTACATCTTCGGCAAGGAGGGCTGCAAACAGCTGGCAGAGGAAATGAATGTCCCCCTGCTCGCCCAGATTCCCCTCGTGCAGAGCATTTGCGACAACGGCGACCAAGGCACGCCAGCCGCCCTCAACAGCGACACCGCCACGGGCCTGGCCTTCATCAATCTCGCCCAAGCCGTCGTCACGGTTGTCAACAAGCGCAACCGCGAACTGCCCAAAACAGAAGTTGTTGGAGTAAAATAAAAAAAGGGGTTATACCTTTGCTTTTTTCGAGCGCACTCCAAAAAGTTTTTCACTGCACTCCAATTTTTACTGGAGTGCACTCGAAAAACAGAAAGTCGTAATGAAACTCATGTATTGCCTTACGGTTCTTCATCATCAGGAGCACCCTCCCCCATCATCTTGGCTACTCGCTTATGCCGCAGGAAGTGCAGGCGCTCTAATGCACGCTTGCGAGCCTGGTAAATCTGGAAGCGGTAGAGACCGATGGTCAGAACGAAATAACAGATGGCTTGTATCCACAGAATGCGAATCTCGGGCAATACATCGCTGAGGTCGGCTCCCATGGAGTTCAGACGGATATAGGCACGGGCTCCAAACGTAGAGGGGAACAGCCACGAAACACCCTGCCAATAGCTGGGGATGCTGGACTGAGGCCAACTGACACCTGTGAGAAACAACAGAGGGATGGAGACGAAGACCACCAGCAGCATGACATTCTCACGATACTTGACCGTACACGACACAAGCATACCGAAGAAGATGCTGGCGATGATGAAGGGAAGCATCATGTGGAACAAAGACCAGAACGTGGCCAACTGGGGAAAGTGGAACAAGCGGGGAACTGCCATCGACAGCCAAGCCCCCATCACCATGAATATCATGAAATAACAGAGTGCCTTTCCCAAGACAATGGGAAGCGTACTGCTGTACTTCGTATAGCCTACCGGAACCAGATTGCGGTAAGGATTCTCGTCGCGTGCCGTACCCG
>DEWO01000008.1 GCA_002363695.1 Prevotella sp. UBA3208 | reverse complement strand
GAGCATGGTGGTGAGCCCAGCTCTGTGAAGTTCTGCGCAAAGATTGGCATGAACTACGCCAGCTGCTCTCCCTTCCGCGTGCCCATCGCCCGTCTCGCCGCCGCGCAGGCCGCTGTCGAAGAGTAAATTAGCTCTGAAATGTTATATTGAAAAGGGACTTGTCATAACACAAAGGCAAGTCCCTTTACAATTTTACCGAGTTATTGTGCGAGGTTTTCGGACTTGCCCTCTTTTTTTAGTGAAAACTATGACACAAGATGATGGATATTTAAGAAAATTGGGCTGCCGTTTGGTTAGTCCATTTTTTTATTATACCTTTGCAACCACAAACGAATCAAAACAAATCAAAAACTAAGGAACTATGAGAAAAACGATGCTTTCGCTGATGGCGCTGGCAGTGATGACGGCCAGTGCACAGTACAAATCGCAGGTGTGGTCGCCGGACAATGGTGACGGCACGTACAACAACCCCGTGATTAATGCCGACTACTCAGACCCAGACGTCTGCGTAGGTCCCTCAGGCGAGGACTACTATATGACGGCATCGTCGTTCCAGTGCACACCGGGACTGCCCATCCTGCACTCGCGCGACTTGGTGAACTGGGAGATTGTGGGCTATGCGCTGAAGTCGCTCTACGAGGGTGACTGCAAACTGACGGAGCACTTCAGCCAAGTGCAGCACGGCAATGGTGTCTGGGCTCCCAGCATCCGCTACCATCAGGGTGAGTACTATATCTATTGGGGTGACCCCGACCATGGTGTCTACATGGTGAAGACCAAGGACCCTGCCGGCGAGTGGGAGAAACCCGTGTGTGTCATTCGCGGCAAGGGATACATCGATACCACGCCGCTGTGGGACGAGGACGGCCGCTGCTATCTGGTGAACGGCTGGGCCAACTCGCGTTCGAAGTTCGCCTCAGTGCTGACCGTCCGTGAGATGTCTGCCGACGGGACACGCGCCATCGGCCAGCCCGTCATCGTGTTCGACGGCAACGGCACCGAGAACCGCACCTGTGAGGGGCCGAAGTTCTACAAGCGCGATGGATGGTACTGGATAATGTGTCCGGCAGGCGGTGTTCCCGAGGGATTCCAGTTAGCCATGCGCTCAAAGTCCCCCTACGGCCCGTATGAGGCCAAGAAGGTGCTGCAGCAGGGCAAGACAGCCATCAACGGCCCTCACCAGGGAGCATGGGTACACACGAAGTATGGTGAAGACTGGTTCCTGCACTTTCAGGACAAGGAAGCCTACGGCCGCGTGATGCATCTGAACCCTGTCGACTGGAGCACAGGCTGGCCTATTATGGGCAAGAAGGGCGAGCCAGTCGCTACCTACAAGAAGCCCAAGTCGTCGAGCAAGGTCGTTGTCAACCCCGTTGAGAGTGATGAGTTCAATGCCCCTGTTATCGGTCGCCAGTGGCAGTGGCAGGCTAACTACGACGAGAAGTTCGGTGTGCCTACCGCTTTCGGTACCATGCGCATCTATACTCACAAGTTGGACAGTGACTGGAAGAACCTGTGGCCGGTTCCCAATATGCTGTTGCAGAAGACACCCGCCGACGAGTTTACCGTCACAGCCAAGCTCCGCTTCACATCAAAGGCCGACGGTCAGATGGGTGGCATCATCATGATGGGGCATAACTACCAGGCGCTGGTGGTGCGTCGCGAGGGCAAGGAGTTCAAGCTGCTCATCCTGACCTGTCAGGACGCAGACCGCGGCAAGGCCCAGCAGGAAGAGGTAGTGGCTACGCTGAAGCCCACTGCCGAGGACAAGACAGACTACAAGCCCGGTATCCACGAGGACATCTACCTGCGCCTTCGCGTCAGCAATGCCGAGGCCGGTGTGGCCCATGGAGGCAAACCTCAGGTCAGCTTTGCCTGGAGCCGGAACGGCAAGAAGTTCACGCCTTGTGGCAGTCAGTACGAGATGAAGCAAGGCAAGTGGATAGGTGCCAAGTTCGGCTTCGTAGCCGTCGACACCAACCCCAAGACCGACCGTGGATGGATTGACGCAGACTGGATACATGTGGAAAAATGACAAATGATTGGTATTCGCCAACGTTTACGTTAATTTTTCTTCAAAAATAGCGAGTTGTTTCTTCAATATGGAAATAATTCGCTATCTTTGCATCCAATTGTAAACAACATCACTAAAACAAAACAATATTATGAAGCAATTCAACGACAAAAACTTCGTGCTGGAGACTGAGGTTGCCCAGGACCTGTACCACAATCATGCGGCTAAGATGCCCATCATTGACTATCACTGTCACCTGATTCCTGAAATGGTGGCCAACGACCATCGTTTCAAGAGTATCACAGAGCTGTGGCTTGGTGGCGACCACTACAAGTGGCGTGCCATGCGAACCAACGGTGTAGACGAGAAGTACTGCACCGGCAAGGACACCACCGACTGGGAGAAGTTCGAGAAATGGGCCGAGACGGTGCCCTATACACTGCGCAATCCGCTGTACCACTGGACTCACCTGGAACTGAAGACCGCTTTCGGCATTGACAAGCTGCTGAGCCCCAAGACCGCCCGTGAGATTTTCGACGAGTGTAACGAGAAGCTGAAGCAGCCCGAGTTCTCAGCCCGTGGACTGATGAAGCACTACAACGTAGAGTGTGTCTGCACGACGGACGATCCCGTAGACGACCTGCACAACCACATCGAGTATGCCAAGCACAAGGCCCAGGACGACCCCATCATGATTCCTGCCTGGCGTCCTGACAAGGCCATGAACATTGAGAAGCCCGAGTTTGCCGCCTATGTTCACCAGCTGGAGGATGTCAGCGGTGTCACCATTACCAAGTTTGCCGACATGGTGGATGCCCTGCAGAAGCGTCACGACTTCTTTGCCGCTCAGGGTTCGAAGCTCTCAGACCACGGCATCGAGGAGTTCTACGACGAGGAGTACACCGACTCGCAGATAGAGACCATCTTCGAGAAGGCTATGCGCGGGCAGCAGTTGTCGAACATGGAGATTCGCCAGTACAAGAACTGCTTCCTGACCCGTATGGCCGAGATGGATGCCGAGGCAGGCTGGACACAGCAGTTCCACTATGGTGCCATCCGCGACAACAATACCGCCATGTATAACAAGCTGGGGCCCGACACCGGTTTCGACTCCATCGGCGAGTTCAACACAGCCAAGGCTATGTCGAAGTTCCTGAACAAGCTGAACATGGAAGGTAAGCTCACACGTACCATATTATATACGCTGAACCCCTGCGCCAATGAGGTGATTGCCACGATGCTGGGTAACTTCCAGGGAGGTGAGCCCGGCAAGATACAGTTCGGTTCAGGCTGGTGGTTCAACGACCAGATGGACGGCATGATTCGCCAGATGAACGCCTTGTCAGTATTAGGACTGCTGAGCCGCTTCGTAGGTATGCTGACAGACTCGCGCTCGTTCCTGAGCTATCCGCGCCACGAGTACTTCCGCCGCATCCTCTGTAACCTGTTAGGCAACGACGTAGAGAAGGGCCTGCTGCCTGACGATCGCGAGCTGCTGGGCAAGATGGTTGAAGACATCTCGTACAACAACGCAAAGAACTACTTCAAGTTCTATTAATAAAAAAAAGTTGGCTAACTCGCATGGAGTTAGCCATTTTTTTTGTACTTTTGCACCCGAAAACGAACGAGGCATAACGAAACAGTATGTGCGGAATAGTAGGATATATAGGAAACAAAGAGGCTTTCCCCATTCTGATTAAAGGTCTGCGACGCCTGGAGTATCGTGGTTACGACTCAGCCGGTGTGGCACTGATTAACGGCCATGACGAGCTGAACGTCTATAAGACCAAGGGAAAGGTTGACAATCTGACAGAATATTGCAGTGACAAGGATACCAGCGGATGCATAGGCATTGCGCATACCCGCTGGGCAACGCATGGTGAGCCTTCGTCCAGAAATGCCCACCCCCATTATTCGCAGTCGCACAACCTGGCCATCATCCATAATGGCATCATCGAAAACTATGCCGACATCAAGGCGAAGCTGATAGACAAGGGTGTCGAGTTCAAGAGCGATACGGACACCGAGGTGCTGGTACAGCTGGTGGAGTACATCATGGTGAAGAAGAACCTCTCCTTGCTGGAGGCCGTTCAGGTGGCACTCTATCAGGTTATCGGTGCATACGCTATCGCCATCATAGACAAGCGCGACCCCAACCAGATTATAGCAGCCCGCAAGCAGAGCCCGCTGGTGGTCGGCATCGGCAAGGATGAATTCTTCTTGGGTTCTGATGCCAGTCCTATCATTGAGTACACAGACAAGGTGGTCTATCTGGAAGATGGCAACATAGCCGTCATCCGTCTCGGAGAAGAGATGAAGGTGGTGAGCATCCTGGGTGAAGAGCAAGACCTGGATGTGAAGAAAGTCGATATAGACCTGGGCCAGATTGAGAAGGGCGGTTATCCGCACTTCATGCTGAAGGAAATATTCGAGCAACCCGAGTGCCTGACCAACTGTATGCGAGGGCGCATCAACGTGGAGGGCAATCATGTGACGCTGTCGGCACTGATAGACTATCGTCGCCAGTTGCTGGAGGCCAAGCGCATTGTCATTGTGGCCTGTGGCACTTCGTGGCACGCAGGACTGATAGGCAAGCAGATGATAGAGACGCTGTGCCGCATACCGGTCGAGGTGGAATACGCCTCCGAGTTCCGTTACAGAAATCCCGTTGTCGGAAAGGACGATGTGGTGATAGCCATCTCGCAGAGCGGCGAGACAGCCGACACGCTGGCTGCCGTCCTGCTGGCCAAGGAGCGTGGTGCCTTCATCTATGGCATCTGCAACGCCATCGGTTCGAGCATTCCCCGTGCAACAGACACAGGCACCTATATCCACGTAGGTCCAGAGATTGGTGTGGCTTCCACGAAAGCCTTCACAGGACAGGTTACTGTCCTGACCATGTTTGCACTGGCTCTCGGTGAGGCCAAGGGAACCATCCGTCGTGAGGAATACCTGGAAGTCACCAAGGGCCTGAGCCAGATTCCGAAGGTGATTGCCGAGGTGCTGAAAACCAATGACAAGGTGGCCGACCTCGCGCGTACCTTTACCTATGCGCACAACTTCCTGTATCTGGGCCGCGGATTCTCCTATCCCGTAGCACTGGAGGGAGCACTGAAGCTGAAGGAGATTTCCTATATCCATGCCGAAGGCTATCCTGCTGCCGAGATGAAGCACGGACCTATTGCCCTGATAGACTCGGACATGCCGGTGGTGGTGATAGCCACTCACAATGCGATGTACGAGAAGGTGCTGAGCAACATACAGGAAATCAAAGCCCGTCAGGGACGCGTCATCGCACTCGTGTCCAAGGGTGACGATACCATATCGAAGATAGCCGACGAGGTGATAGAACTGCCAGATGTGCTGGAATGTCTGGAACCGTTGGTGGCTACCATCCCCTTGCAGTTGTTGGCCTATCACGTAGCCGTCTGCAAAGGCAAGGATGTCGACCAGCCAAGAAACTTGGCAAAATCAGTGACTGTAGAATGATTGATTTGGGACGTACCGTTTTAACGGCGTCCCTTTTTTGTAAATAGAAACAACAAATGAAAGATGTAACACTCGTCCTACAAGATGGGACAACGTTTCAAGGCAAGAGCTTTGGCTATGAGAAAGCCGTTACAGGTGAAGTCGTATTCAATACGGCCATGATGGGCTATCCGGAAAGTCTGACGGACCCCAGCTATGCCGGCCAGATGATGGTGCTGACCTATCCGTTGGTGGGCAACTACGGTGTGCCGCCTTTTACCGTTGAGGACAATGGCCTGGCCACGTTTATGGAGAGTGACAAGATTTATGCCAAAGCGTTGATAGTCAGTGACTATTCCGAGCAGTATTCACACTGGAATGCCTGCGAGAGCCTGAGTGACTGGCTGAAGCGTGAACAGGTTCCCGGGGTGACAGGTATCGACACACGACAGCTGACCAAGGTGTTGCGCGAACATGGCGTGATGATGGGCCGGCTGGTGTTTGAGGGACAGGAGGAACAAGAGGAGCCTGACACTCAGGACTATGGTGCCATCAACTGGGTAGAGCGAGTGTCGTGCAAAGACATTATCCGCTACAACGAAGGAGCCGGACACAAGGTGGTGCTGGTTGACTGTGGTGTGAAGCAGAACATTATCCGCTGTCTAATCCGTCGTGGCTGCGAGGTGATTCGAGTGCCCTGGAACTACGACTATACGGGAATGGAGTTTGACGGATTGTTCCTGGCCAACGGCCCTGGTGACCCGGACCGTTGTGTGGCTGCTGTGGATATACTGAAGAAGCAGATGAGCCTGTCGCGTAAACCCATCTGCGGCATCTGCATGGGTAATCAGCTGCTGGGCAAGGCTGCCGGAGCCACTATTTATAAACTGAAGTATGGTCACCGCAGTCACAACCAGCCCGTGCAGGAGGTAGGAACCAACCGTTGCTACGTGACGTCACAGAATCATGGCTATGCTGTCGATACGGCAACGCTGGGTCAGGACTGGCGCGAGTTGTTTGTCAACATGAACGACGGTTCCAATGAGGGCATCCGCCACCAGACCAATCCGTGGTTCTCGTCTCAGTTCCATCCGGAAGCCTGCTCGGGACCTGTTGACACTGAATTTATGTTTGACCGTTTTATTGAAGCATTATGAAAGACCAAAATATCAAGAAAGTCCTGTTGCTCGGCTCAGGCGCATTGAAGATAGGAGAGGCAGGCGAGTTTGACTATTCAGGCAGTCAGGCCTTGAAGGCCCTGCGTGAAGAGGGAGTAAAGACAGTGCTCATCAATCCCAATATTGCTACCGTCCAGACCTCTGAGGGTGTGGCAGACGAAATCTATTTCCTGCCTGTGCAGCCCTATTTCGTGGAGAAGGTGATTGCCAAGGAGCGCCCAGACGGAATCTTGTTGGCTTTTGGCGGGCAGACGGCATTGAACTGTGGTGTCGAACTGTATAAGAGTGGTGTGCTGGAGAAGTATGGTGTCCGTGTGCTGGGTACACCCGTGCAGGCCATCATGGACACGGAAGACCGCGAACTGTTTGTGGAAAAGCTGAACGAGATTGATGTCAAGACCATCAAGAGCGAAGCCTGCGAAACCATCGGGCAGGCCCGTCAGGCTGCTAAGGCCCTGGGTTATCCCGTCATACTTCGTGCGGCATACGCATTGGGAGGACTGGGCTCAGGATTCTGCGACAATGAAGAAGAACTGAACAAACTGGCCGAGAAAGCATTTGCCTTCTCCCCCCAGGTGCTGGTCGAGAAGTCGCTGAAAGGTTGGAAGGAGATAGAGTATGAAGTGGTGCGCGACCGATACGACAACTGTATCACCGTCTGCAACATGGAGAATTTCGACCCGTTAGGCATTCATACGGGTGAGTCTATCGTCATAGCTCCCAGCCAGACGCTGACCAACTCAGAGTATCACAAGCTACGCGCACTGGCCATCAAGATTATACGCCATATCGGTATTGTGGGCGAGTGTAATGTGCAGTATGCCTTTGACCCTCAGTCGGAAGACTATCGTGTCATTGAGGTCAATGCCCGTCTGAGCCGTTCGTCAGCCTTGGCCTCGAAGGCTACAGGCTATCCCTTGGCTTTCGTGGCAGCCAAGCTGGGCATGGGCTACGGCTTGTTTGAGTTGAAGAACTCTGTGACCAAGACGACGTCGGCATTCTTTGAACCCGCCCTTGACTATGTGGTGTGCAAGATACCCCGTTGGGACCTGTCCAAGTTCCACGGTGTTGACAAGGAGTTAGGCTCCAGCATGAAGTCTGTGGGCGAGGTGATGGCCATCGGCCGTAACTTCGAGGAAGCCATTCAGAAAGGACTGCGCATGATAGGGCAGGGGATGCACGGCTTTGTGGAGAACAAGGAACTGAAGATTGCTGATATTGATGCTGCACTGCGTGAGCCTACGGACAAGCGCATCTTTGTCATCTCGAAGGCCATGCACCTGCCTCAGTACGACATTGACAAGATTCATGAGCTGACCAAGATAGACCGCTGGTTCCTCTATAAGCTCAAGCACATCATTGATATTGACGAGCAGCTGAAGAAGCAGAACATCAATACGCTCGACACGGCACTTCTGCGCGAAGCCAAGGTCTATGGCTTCACTGACTTCCAGATAGCCCGTGCGTTAGGCTTGGAAGCCAGCCACAACAATATGCACCAGGCTCTGCTCGTAGTGCGCAATCGTCGTAAGCAGCTGGGCATCTTGCCTGTCGTGAAGCAGATTGACACGTTAGCTGCTGAGTATCCGGCTCAGACCAACTATCTGTATGTCACCTATTCAGGTGCGACGAATGATATTCAGTACGAGAACGACAAGAAGAGCATCATCGTGCTGGGTTCTGGTGCCTATCGCATTGGTTCGAGTGTCGAGTTTGACTGGTGTGGCGTGCAGGCGCTGAACACCATTCGCAAGGAGGGCTGGCGCTCGGTTATGATCAACTACAATCCGGAAACAGTCTCTACGGATTATGATATGTGCGACCGACTGTACTTTGACGAGCTGACATTCGAGCGCGTGCTGGATATTATTGACTTGGAACAGCCTCATGGCGTCATTGTCTCGACGGGAGGACAGATACCCAACAACCTCGCTATGTATCTGGACGAACAGCACGTACCCATCCTGGGAACATCGGCACAGGACATTGACGGTGCCGAGGATCGTGCCAAGTTCTCGCAGATGCTGAACGAGTTGGGCGTCAACCAGCCAGAGTGGAGTGCGCTGACCTCGATGGAAGACATTGACCAGTTTGTCGGCAGGGTAGGGTTCCCAGTGTTGGTACGTCCCAGCTATGTGCTGAGCGGTGCGGCCATGAATGTCTGTTCGAACAAGGACGAGCTGGAGCGATTTCTCCAGCTGGCAGCCAACGTCAGCGAGGACCATCCCGTTGTGGTTTCCAAGTTTATTGAACATGCCAAGGAGATAGAGATGGACGCTGTGGCCAAGGACGGCGAGATACTGGCCTATGCCATTTCGGAGCATATCGAGTTCGCCGGTGTTCACTCAGGCGACGCCACCATCCAGTTCCCACCACAGAAACTTTACGTGGAGACAGTGCGCCGCATTAAGCGCATCTCGCGTCAGATAGCCAAAGCCTTGCACATCAATGGTCCGTTCAACATTCAGTATATGGCTCGCGACAACGATATTCTGGTGATTGAGTGTAACTTGCGAGCCTCACGCTCATTCCCCTTTGTATCGAAGGTGCTGAAGCTGAACCTCATTGAACTGGCTACCAAGGTGATGCTGCGACTGCCTGTAGAACGCCCCTCGAAGAATCTCTTCGACCTCGACTATGTAGGCATCAAGGCTTCTCAGTTCTCCTTCAACCGCTTGCAGAAGGCCGATCCCGTGCTGGGTGTCGATATGGCCTCAACGGGTGAGGTAGGCTGCATTGGCGACAATACGGATACGGCCCTGCTGAAATCCATGCTCAGCGTAGGCTATCGTATTCCCAAGAAGACTGTGCTGCTGTCTACCGGTGGTGCCAAGCAGAAGGTGGATATGTTGGATGCTGCACGTACGCTGGTGGAGCACGGCTACGAACTTTATGCCACAGGCGGTACGTCGAAGTATCTGGCAGACAATGGCATTGCCAATACGCTGGTTCACTGGCCGTCAGACGAAGGACAGCCTCAGGCCCTCGACCTCTTGCACGAACACAAGATAGACATGGTGGTCAACATCCCCAAGGACTTGACTTCCCATGAGCTGACCAACGGCTATAAGATTCGTCGCGCTGCCATTGACTTGAACGTGCCCCTGATTACCAACAGCCGTCTGGCCAGTGCCTTCATTCATGCCTTCTGTACGGTTGGGCTGGATGGTATTGGCATTAAGTCGTGGAGCGAATATAAGTAAAAAGTCAGGCAAATATTTGGCGTTTCGCCAAATATTTGCTACTTTTGCATACTGAATAAAAACTAACCGTAAAACAATGGAGTTGAACGAATCGTTTGAAAGCCAATTAAACAGAAGTGATTATAAAATCCTGATAGTCGATGATGTGGTCAGTAACGTGTTGTTGCTCAAGATATTATTGACGAACGAGAAGTTTCAGGTATGCACGGCCAACAATGGTACTACGTGCATTGAACAGGCCAAGAAAGAGAAGCCAGACTTGATACTGCTGGACGTTATGATGCCTGACATCAGTGGTTTTGATACAGCAGTCATCCTCAAGAAAGACCCAGAGACACTTGATATTCCCATCATTTTCTTGACGGCACTGAACAATCCGTCTGATTTGGTGCATGGTTTCCAAGTGGGTGCCAACGACTTCCTGACCAAACCCTTCAATAAAGAAGAGCTGGTGATGCGTGTGATGCACCAGATTCAGTTGGTAGCTGCCAAGCGCATCATTGTAAAACAGAACGAAGAGTTGCGCCGCACCATTCAGAACCGTGACAAGATGTACTCAGTGATAGCCCACGACCTGCGCTCACCGATGGCCAGCATCCGTATGGTGCTGAACCTGGCAGTCAATGTGGTTTCACCAGAAACGGTGGGAGAGGAGATTTTCGAACTGTTGGATAAAGCCAATCGCGAGTCGGAGGAGACGCACGACCTGCTGGACAACCTGCTGAAGTGGACGAAGTCGCAGACGGGCCGTCTGAATGTGGTTTATCAGGATATCGAACTGGACGACGTAGTGCCTGGTGTGGTAGACATCTTCAAGATGATTGCCGAGATGAAGAAGATACCGTTGCGGTATATTCCTGCCGAGGAGAAGCTGACAGTCCGTGCGGATAACGACATGATTAAGACTGTCATCCGTAACTTCCTGTCCAACGCTATCAAGTTTACGCCAGAAGGAAAAGGCATTGAGGTATTCTATAAGCATGAGGGTGATTTCGCCCGCATCTGTGTCCGAGACCATGGTGTCGGTATTGCTGCCGATCGTGTAGAGACTATTTTCCACAAGGGTGAGACAACCTATGGTACAGGCGGTGAGGAGGGTTCTGGTTTGGGACTTCAGCTCTGTCAGGACTTTGCCCGCAAGAATGGCGGTGACGCCTATGTGGAATCCGTCGAGGGTGAGGGCTCAACGTTCAGTTTTACGATACCGTTGAAGAAAGAAGAATAAAAAAAGAGGCAAGTGCCTCTTTTTTTTATGCCGAAATTTCGAGATTTCGAAATTTCGATAATTCGAAGTATCGAATTTCCTACTCGCTCTTGAACAAGTCCTTGATGCCACCGATGGAGCCCATCAGGTTGGTAGCCTCGTAGGGCAGGTAGACCGTCTTGGTCTTGTCGCCGGAAGCTAACTCCTCCAGCATCTGGATGTACTTCTGAGCCAGCAGATAGTTGGCAGGATTGGTGGACTTGCCCACAGCCTCGGTAATCAGTTCAATAGCCTTGGCTTCGGCTTCAGCCTTGCGGATGCGTGCCTGAGCCTCACCTTCAGCGTGCAGAATGGCCTGTTGCTTCTGAGCGTCAGCACGGTTGATGATGGCAGTCTTTTCACCCTCTGAAGCCAGAATCTCAGCAGCCTTCTCACCCTCAGAAGTCAGAATCTGCGCACGCTTGTTACGCTCTGCCTGCATCTGCTTCTCCATTGCGTTCAGCACGGTGGCGGGAGGAACGATATCCTGCAACTCAACACGATTCACCTTGACGCCCCACTTGTCGGTAGCGTCGTCCAGCACGGCACGCAGCTTGGTGTTGATGGTGTCGCGTGAGGTCAGCGTCTCGTCCAGTTCCAGTTCACCGATAATGTTACGCAGGGTCGTCTGCGTCAGCTTCTCGATGGCGT
>DEWO01000110.1:8726-15678 GCA_002363695.1 Prevotella sp. UBA3208 | reverse complement strand
CGTTCATACCGCGTCTCAAACGTCTGAGCCATGGCCGCAGACGACACTGCCAACAAGGCAGCAACCAAAAGTTTTCTCATCGCAAGTTCTTTTAATAGCTATTATCATCAAAAAAGACGGACAATACATCCGTCTGTCATCAGAAGAAGCCGCCTAAGCCAGACTTACAATATCAGCAACCGGAGCTGGTCAGGGACAAACAGCTCCTGCGCCACCCCTTGTATCTGTGTGGCAGTGATACCGTCAATACGAGCCAGCAGGTCAGTCATCTGACGCTCTCGGTTAGTATGCAGATAGTGACGTGCAAAGTCGAGGGCAAACTGTTCTCGATTGTCACAGGCAATGGTCAGCTGGCCTTTCAACTGGCGTTTGGCAGCAGTCAGCAGCCTGTCACTCAACGGATGCTGCATGAATCGGTCTAATTCCCTACGGACCAAACGGAGACAGCGCTTGACGTCGTGATGGTCACATCCGAAATACACACTCCAACAGCCCGTATCGCTGTAGCTGACCATCGAGCTCTCAACAGTATATACCAGTCCATGACGCTCACGCAACGACAGATTCAGACGCGCATTCATGCCTGGCCCCCCCAGCATATTGTTGAGCAGACAGAGAGGCATCCGACGGTCATCATTCCAGGCATAGGCCTTGCTGCCCAGCATAACATGTGCTTGGTGATGAGAAGGATGAGAGGCTAAACACGAGGCAGGAGAGGCAACGGGAACAGCTGTGACATCTTCATCCTTTGACAAAATCAACTTGTCACATCTTACTTCCAGATTCTTTACAAGTCGGGAAAAGTCAATATCTCCATATACAAAGAAGATGGCATTGTCTGGCCGATAGTAACGATGGGTAAACCGTTGGGCGTCAACATACGTGAAACCCTGAACGCGCTCACGCGTTCCTAATATGTTATGCCCCAAGGGATGACCTGCAAAGAGCAGGTTCTCGAACTCGTCATATATCAGTTCGGCAGGTGAGTCGTTGTAACTCTCTATCTCATCGCAGATGACATCTATCTCATGCGCTATCTCGTGCTGGGGGTACTGGCTATTGAAAACAATGTCTGTCAACAGGTCAACGGCACGCATAAAATGCTCACGCTGGATGGCGGCATAGAAGACGGTATCCTCCTTGTTAGTGAAAGCATTCAGGTCGCCGCCTAAGCGTTCGAGACTGTTCAGAATCTGCATGGATGAGCGTTTGGCTGTCCCTTTAAAGGTAGTATGCTCGCAAAAGTGAGCCAGTCCCTCTTCGCCCATAGTTTCCTGCCGTGATCCGGCATTAACTCCAATGCCGCAATAAACCACTGGTGATGTGGAAGGCAGATGGATGATACGTAGCCCATTTGAGAGCCTTGTTGTATTATATTTCGTCATAATCGGATGCAAAGATACTAAATTTTTCACTTTTCACTTTTCACTTTTCACTTTATTTCGTATCTTTGCAGGAAAATTTCAAATCTATGCGAAAAGTTATCGGAATCGGAGAGACTGTACTTGACATTATCTTTAAGAACGATCAGCCCATACAGGCTGTTCCAGGTGGCTCAACATTCAATGCCCTCATCTCGCTGGGGCGTTCTGGTGTTCAAACCAGTTTCATCAGCGAGACAGGCAACGACCGTATAGGACAGATGATTATCCAGTTCCTGAAGGATAATGGCTGTAATGCCGACTGTGTCAATGTCTATCCCGACTCGAAGTCACCATTGTCGCTAGCCTTTCTCAACGAGCAAAACAATGCTGACTACATTTTCTATAAAGACCATCCCCACGACAGGCTGGACTTTACCTACCCAGAAGTAAATCCTGACGATATCGTGCTCTTTGGTTCCTACTATGCGCTGAACCCTGTCATCCGTCCACAGGTAAAGGGCTTTCTGGACTATGCCCATGAACGAGGAGCCATCTTGTACTACGATGTCAACTTCCGTGCTTCACATCAGCATGAGGTCATGAAACTGACGCCTAACTTACTGGAGAACTTTGAGCTGGCTGACATAGTGCGTGGCTCTTCTGAGGACTTTGAAATCCTGTTTAAAAAGAGCGACCCAGACACTATCTATCGTTCACAAATCATGTTCTACACCAAGAAATTCGTGTACACCCAGGCCGACAAACCTGTTGAACTGAGAGCCGAGAGTGGGCTGAAGAAGCAATACCCCATTGAGCCCTGTGCCCCCGTGAGTACTATTGGAGCCGGTGACAACTTCAATGCAGGTTTTATCTACGGACTCTTACACTACAATATCACCCGCAAGGAGATTTCATACGGACTTACCGAGGAGCAGTGGGATCAAGTCATCGAAAGCGCACTGCAGTTCTCTTCCGAGAGCTGCCGAAGCTTATACAACTATGTATCCCCTGAATTTGGCAAGAAGATAAAAGACAAATAATTACATCAAAGAAATATAAAAGACTATGCAGAAGATTACTGAAAACATTTACTATGTAGGCGTTAATGATCGCAACAAATCACTCTTCGAGGGACTATGGCCCCTGCCCAACGGTGTCAGCTATAACTCCTATCTCATCGACGATGAGAAAGTATGTTTGATTGATACGGTTGAAGTGGACTTCTTTACCCAGTTTTTAGAGCATATCCATGAAGTTATCGGAGAGCGTCCCATTGACTATATGGTTATCAACCATATGGAGCCTGACCACAGCGGTAGTATTGCTCTGATTAAGAAATATTATCCAGAGATTCAGATTGTAGGTAACAAAAAGACCTTCCAGATGATGGAAGGCTTCTATGGCATCAACGAAGGTACGCTGGAAGTCAAGAATGGTGACACGTTGACTTTGGGCAAGCAGACGTTGAACTTTGTACTCACTCCTATGGTACATTGGCCTGAAACCATGGTGACACTCTGCGGAACAACGCTGTTCAGTGGCGATGCCTTTGGTTGCTTCGGTGCCCTGAATGGCGGTATCATAGACGAACAGATTAACTGTGATACTTTCTGGCTCGAAATGGTGCGCTACTACTCAAATATCGTAGGCAAATACGGCACACCTGTACAAAATGCCCTCAAGAAACTGGCTGATATTAAGCTTGACTACATTTGCGCCACTCACGGACCTGTATGGCACCAGTATATTGACAAAGTGGTGGCAGAATACGACCGGATGTCAAAATATGAAACGGAACCAGGTCTGGTTATCTGCTACGGCACCATGTATGGCAATACCGAACGCGCAGCTGAAGTAATAGCACGTGCCGCCTCTGAAGCTGGAGTTAAGAATATCGTCATGTACAATGTGTCCAAGACCCACCATTCATATATTATCCGCGACGTATTCCGCTATAAGGGCCTTATCGTGGGAGCTCCCACTTACAACACCGCCTTATATCATGAGATGGATGTACTGCTCTCCGAGTTGGCAGGTAAGGACATCAAGAACCATCTCTTAGGTTGGTTCGGCTCCTACGGATGGGCCTCGAAAGCTGTTTCTGAAATACAGCGTTGGAACGATGAGCATTTACACTTTGAAGCAGTGGGAAAGGCTGTGGAGATTAAGCAGAGCCTGACTCCAGAGACAAAGGCCCAGTGTGAAGCCCTTGGCCGTGCGATGGCTCAAAGGCTGCTGTCTGAGTAATTTGTAATAAATGACTTACATTGGCGAGTTCATCTCTATTGCCGTAGCATTCTCATGGACTGCGACAGCCCTACTTAGTGAGGCTGGTAGTAAACGGTTAGGCAATCTGACACTAAATGTGTTGCGAATGGCCTTGGCCTTGATTTTTTCCATGATTCTGTTCTGGATAGTGATGGGCTCGCCATTGCCGTCTGGCGGCTCATTTGAAGCCTATGGATGGATGATTCTATCGGGAATCGTAGGCTATCTCATAGGAGACTTTTGCTTGTTTCAATGCTATATTATCATTGGTTCACGTTACGGCCAGTTATTCATGACACTGGCTCCCTTGGCAGCAGCATGCATGGCTTGGCTGACGCTGGGACAGGAGATGTCAACCATGAGCATAGTGGCCATGCTAATTACGCTAATAGGTATCAGCATCTCTATTCTCGGCAGAGGCAAACACCATAAGATTTCTTTGAAACTGCCCTTCAATGGAATTCTTTTTGCCATTGGGGCAGCTGTATGCCAAGGTGTGGGATTGGTATTGAGCAAAATAGGCATGGATCATTATCAGACCGACTCTATTCCTGACTGGCTGGTACCGTTCAGCGCTAACTTCTTCCGGTGTGTGGCCGGCATGATTGGCTTTACCATATTACTATATATACGAGATGGCTTCACGCCTCTGCGTGAAGCGTTACACGACGGCAAAGGCATGAGCATGGCAATAGCCACTACCATATTCGGACCTTTTGTCGGTGTCGGCTTCTCACTCATGGCTGTACAATACACCAGTGCCGGCATTGCCTCTACGCTGATGGCACTCACCCCCATCATCATTATCCTACCCTCTTACTGGCTATTCCACCAACCCATTACGTGGCGAGCTGTTGTCGGTGCTGTCATTTCCGTTATAGGCGTTAGCCTGTTCTTCCTTCATTAATGTCGGCAACCATCAACATGGGCAACAAACGTCGTATTATACACGTAGACATGGACCAGTTCTTTGCTGCTGTTGAACAGCGAGATCAACCAGAACTACGTGGGCTGCCTGTGGCAGTTGGTCATGACGGCTCCAGAGGGGTTGTGTCGACTGCCAGTTACGAAGCACGCAAATTTGGTGTTCACTCGGCTCAAAGCATTCAGGTTGCCAAGCGACTGTGTCCACAACTCATTATAGTAGAGCCTCATTTCCATAAATACAAAGAGGTTTCCTTGCAGATACGCAGCATCTTCCAAGATTACACTGACCTCATAGAACCTTTATCACTTGACGAGGCCTTTCTGGATGTTACCGAAAATAAGAAAGGAATCCTACTGGCGGTAGATATAGCCCGTGAGATTAAACGGCGTATTCTTAAAACAACGGGACTTACAGCCTCTGCCGGAGTCAGCTATTGCAAATTTCTGGCTAAAATAGCCAGCGATTGGAACAAACCTGACGGGCTGACAGTAGTACATCCAGACAGGGCACTCAGTTTTATTGACCAATTACAGGTAAATCGCATCTGGGGGGTGGGAAACAAGACGGCGGAACACATGCACCAGATGGGCATTTTCACTGGTGAGGACCTGCGCAAGGTTTCGTTGGAACACTTAGTTCAGGAATTCGGCAAGATGGGGCACGTCTTTTACGATTTTGCCAGAGGTATTGACGAGCGTCCTGTAGTGGCCGAGTGGGAACGGAAATCCATTAGTTGCGAACAGACTTTTGAACATGATATCTTTAGCAAGTCTGCCATTACCATTGCACTCTATCATACGGTTGAGGAATTGCTGAGACGGTTGGAAAAGAACGGGTTTGAGGGACGTACGCTGACTGTGAAAGTAAAGTTTGCCGACTTCCGGCAGATTACACGCAGTGTCACTACTGATAAAGTGCTTTTAACCAAAGAACAGATACTGCCTCTATCTAAACAACTCATCAACGAAGCGCGTATCAGTGGCGAGAATGGTATACGGCTCTTAGGTCTGGGCATTTCACATGCAGCGGCAGACTTAACTATCGAAAGGTCGTCTGACGTGCCTCTTTGGAAGGAATTGGAACTTCAGTTTGAGCCTTGGCCTGACGAATAGGGTAAACGACTGCGACGCTATAATAGGTAAAAGACTGACTCGGGGCCCATGCAAAACAGGAGGTCCAGAACAGAGAGGTTAGGCTGAAAACCATGCTTATGCCGGAAGACTTGCCAATAGGGGCGGGCCTGGAAGTCGGGGTCTGGCTGAGGGTGCTTGGCGTGGATGACGTCGCGGAAATCTGTGATGTCTGAAGGCTGATGTCTGACGGCTGATGAATACTCAGAGGTGTATTCCACTTGAGGGTGAATATCGATGAGTTCGCACACTTTCTGGCGGATGGCTTCGTTGAAGTCAACCAGGAAGTCGTATTTCTGCTCAAAGAAAGGGTGGATGTCATCCACGTAGTAGTCGAAGAAGGGGCTCTCGCTATAGGCACTCTGCAGGGCGTTCCAGTGTACGCGTCGCCACTGGTTGTGGTCGCTGATGCGAAGGTCCTTGACCAACGTCTTGTCGTCGGTATGCTCCACAGGAACGGTCAGTGCCTGAGGACCGTTTGCCGTACTGATGAGACAGCGGTTGCGATAGGTCTGCTTCTGATAGGTGTCGTACTGTTCTATCAGACAGTGGTCATAGCGGGAGAGCTTCTGATACCACTGGACGGGTCCGAAGTAGGTGGTTTGTAGAATCGCAGTAGTCATTGCATCCCAAGCTTCTTACGATTGTAGAGTACGGTGACGACACGACCGACGATGCTGCTTTCGGGTATGAATCCCAGATGACGCGAGTCAGCGGGGTTGTGCGGGTTCAGGGCTTCGAGCCAGTAGTAGTCGGCGTTGGCACAGGTCTTCAGTCCTGGCACGGTCATCAGCCCATTGGTGGTTCGGATGGTGTCGCCAGGGACACCCGCACAACGGGCGATGAGAAGGGATGAGGGTGGAGTGTAGACGGAGGATGGTGTGCCGTCAGGGGCTTCGAAGACCACAATGTCACCACGCTCTACGGGTTGGCGCATCAGCCGGCTATAGGGCAACAGTCCGTTACCTTCTATGCGCAGTCCGTAGCAGCAACGGTTGACGAGCAGGCAGTCGCCGCTCTTGAAGTGGGGTGAGAGTCCGTCACCTGTGACGCCATGTATAGAGAATACCAACGCACGGACAGCGAGCATCAGCGCAAATGCCGATACGAATGCTATCACGTACTTTAGCCAGTTTGCCATGCTCTCAACTCTCTCAACTCTACTTGATATTGTCGACAAAGCGGAACAGGCGGTTCCAGCGAATGCCTGAGAATCCGTGACGGTCGGGGTCTGAGCTCCACCAGATGAAGATGGGCTTGCC
>DEWO01000110.1:0-8679 GCA_002363695.1 Prevotella sp. UBA3208 | reverse complement strand
CCCACGATATGGTCTTCGGGCACAAATCCCCAATAGCGGGAGTCGAGTGAGTTGTGGCGGTTGTCACCCTGCATCCAGTAGTAGTCCATCTTGAAGGTGTACTTGGTGGTCGCCTGGTCGTTGATGTATATCTTGCCATCACGAACTTCCAGCTTGTTGCCCTCGTAGGTACGGATGGGACGCTCGTAGACGGGCAGGTTCTTCAGTGTCAGGTTGATGCTCTCGCCCTTCTTGGGAATCCAGATGGGTCCGTAGTTGTCGCGGGTCCAGTGCAGATTGCCGTTCAGCGGGTAGATGTCAAGGTCGTTGGCATCGGTATTGAGTGAGATGCTCTCTACCAGGTCAGTGCGCTTTTTCAGTTCCTTGACGGCACGGTTAGTCAGAGGCATATAGCCCTGTGTGTTGAGACTCATCAGGTCTTCCATCGTGATGCCCAAGTCCTTCATGACATCGTCGCTGAGTGCTTGCTTCAGTTTGACGTGGTAAGTGTACTGCACGTTGTCAGGCTCCTTGTTGGCCTTGCCGTCAATGTAGATGATACGGTTCTTGATTTGCAGCGTCTGTCCGGGCAGTCCCACACAGCGCTTGACATAGTTCTCGCGGCGGTCGGTGGGGCGGGTGTCAATGACGCCATACTCGGCCTGGTTCTGCACGATGGCCTCACGGCCTGCCTGATAGATGGCATGGAAGTATCTTGGCAGGTCTTCCTGCGACAGTGAATCGGGGTTAGGACGCTGTGGATACATCTGATAGCCTATCTGGTAGCACATCTGGTAAAAGTCGAAGGCCTGATAGCGCGGATCGCTGCAGATGGTGTCGCCAGCAGGGTAGTTGAAGACCACAATGTCGTTGAGCTGTATCTTGCCCAAACCTTTCACACGACGATAGTCCCAATGGGGCCACTCGATGTACGACTTGCACTCGAACAAGGGCATGGTGTGTTGTGTCAGCGGCATGGTGAGGGGTGTCTCAGGGATGCGGGGGCCGTAGCTGACCTTGCTGACAAACAGGTAGTCGCCAGTCAGCAGCGACTTCTCCAGCGACGAGGAGGGGATGACGTAGTTCTGGAAGAAGAACAGGTTGATGAAGTAGACGGCAACAAGGGCAAACACCAATGCGTCGACCCACGACATGACCCACTTGACGGGACCTTCCGAGTCCTTCCACCACTGCCAACGGATTTTCTTGGTGATATAGACGTCGTAGATAAAGGGAATGACCAGCAGTCCCCACCACGACTTGACCCAATAGAGGAACAGCAGGTAGAGCACCAGCACACAAATGAACTTGGCCCACTGAACCTTCGGATTAAATACTTTCTTTTTCTCCATCTTAGACAAAAAATTGATTCACAAAAGTTTGAAGCACTTACGTTTCTGAAAGTTGCGTCTTTAACCTTTATTTTAGAATTTAAACATATCCGAGATGGTGAGCAGCCCCTCATGCTCCTTGGTGTATTCAGCCGCCAGTACGGCACCTAAGGCAAAGCCCTGACGCGAGTGGGCATCGTGGGTGATAGTGATGATGTCGGCCTCCGAGTCGTAACGTACCGTATGGATGCCAGCCACCTCGCCACGCCGGATGTGGTCGATACGAAGCAGCTTGGGGTCGGTAGTATCCTCGGCCCACGCCTCCTTGCGGTCCAGGTTCTCCAAGATTCCCTCGGCCAGCGTGATGGCCGTGCCGCTGGGATGGTCCAGCTTGTGGACGTGGTGCGTCTCCTCCATCTCTACGTCGTACTGTGGGAACTGGTTCATAATCTTGGCCAGATACTTGTTGACGGCTGAGAAGATGGCTACTCCTATCGAGAAGTTCGAGGCCCAGAACAGGGTCTTGCCGTCTGAGGTACAGGCTTTGCGCACCTCGTCGCCGTGCTCCTTCATCCAGCCCGTCGAACCACTCACCACCTTGACACCGGCCTTCCATGCTTTCAAGTAATTACCATAAGCGGCTTGGGGTGCCGTAAACTCTATTGCTACGTCAGCACTCTTAAAGGCTTCGCTGTCGAAGTCCTGTTGGTTGTCTACGTCAATGATACTCACAATTTCATGACCACGGCTGAGGGCTATCTGCTCTATCATCTTGCCCATCTTGCCGTAGCCGATTAAAGCTATTTTCATAATCTGTCATGTATTAATACGGTGCAAAGATACGAAAAATAGTTCATAGTTCATAGTTCATGGTTCATAATTTAAATATATTTTGTATCTTTGCAACATGTTTATGAACGAAAAGACATGGGATTATGTTCACCGACACGCTGACGAGGACGTGCGGAAACTGGCGTTGCAAGGGGTGAAGGACCGTGAAGTAGACCTGACTGCGGCCCTGCAGCAGATAGTCGGAAGGCAGACAGCCAGACGGAAGCTACCCACATGGGCTGCAACGGAGGGCATGGTCTATCCGCCCCACCTGAACATGGAGCAATGCTCGTCGGAGCAGACGGCCCGCTACAAGGCACGGCTAGCTGGTGAGGGCGAAGCCTTCGCTGATCTGACAGGTGGCCTGGGAGTTGACTTCTACTGGATGTCGCAAGGCTTCAAAGAGCGCACCTACGTGGAGCAGAACGCCGACCTCTGTACCATTGCCGAGGAGAACTTCCGCACGCTGAAGCACGACTGTATTGTATGTTGCTGCAATGCAACAACGTACCTAACACAGGCTTCCCATGTCTCCGTGGCTTTTTTGGACCCTGCCCGCCGCAACGAACACGGAGGGCGGACCTACGGCATAGAGGACTGCACGCCCAATGTGCTGGAGCTGTTGCCCCTGCTGATGGAGAAAGCCGACAAAGTCATCCTGAAGCTATCGCCCATGCTCGACTGGCGCAAAGCGGTGAGCGACCTCAACGGCACGCCGACAGCCGTACCCCACCACGTGTCGGAAGTCCACATTGTCAGCGTCGACAACGAGTGCAAGGAACTGCTCTTGGTGGTGCTCAACAGGGAGGCTACCGACAACGTACACCTGTATTGTGTCAACAACGATGAAACCTTCGATTTTATTCCCTTACTGGGAACAAAAAATTCCCTTACTGGGAACAAAACATTCCCTTACTGGGAATCCACAGAGAGCCGGGAGGCCGCTATCTGTCTCTACGAACCCAACGCCTCGTTGATGAAGGCAGGGTGCTTTGATGTGTTGGCGGAAAGATTTCCCGTCCGGCAAGTAGCACTAAATTCTCACCTGTATCTCGCCTCCAAGGAAATCAATGGTTTCCCTGGGCGAGGTTTCCGCGTTGAGTGCGTTTCATCAATGAACAAACAAGAGCTGAAGGCCGCTTTGGCTGACATTGGCCAGGCTAACATTACCGTGCGCAACTTTCCACTCTCTGCCGACCAGCTGCGTAAGAAGATGAAAATCAAGGACGGAGGCAGCATCTATATTTTCGCCACCACTACATCGAAAGGGGAACATAAACTCTTTATTTGCCGTAAAATTAGTTAAAGATTTGGGCATATCGGGCTTTTTCGCTAACTTTGCAGAATTAATGAAACAAAGAGATATGCCATCAGTAGAGATTCGCAGGGTTACCAACAGGAAGGAACTCGACACCTTCATACAATTTCACTATGACTTATATCGTGGCAACGAATACGACGCTCCCAACCTGTACAGCGATGAACTTCACACGCTGAGCCGGGATAAGAATTCGGCTTTCGAGTTTTGTGAGGCCGAGTACTTTCTGGCCTATAAGGACGGAGAGGTGGTAGGACGCATTGCCGGCATCATTAACCACAGGGCCAACGAGCGTTGGGAGACCAGCAGCGTACGCTTTGGGTGGATTGACTTCATTGATGACTTGGAGGTGAGCCGTGCCTTGTTCGACGCCGTTGAACAGTGGGGCCGTAGCAAGGGAATGACAAAGATAGTCGGCCCGTTAGGATTCACAGACTTGGATCCCGAGGGTATGCTCATCGAAGGGTTCGACCAGCTGGGCACCATGGCCACCATCTATAACTACCCCTACTACCCACAGCACATGGAGCAGCTGGGGGGCTGGGAAAAGGACAATGACTACGTAGAGTACAAACTCATCGTGCCCAAGGACGGTATGCCCGAGAAGTACAAGAAAATAGCCGAAATAGTGAAGAAGCGCTACAACCTGCACACCTTTCACCCCAAGCGTAGTCAGGTGTTTGGCAAGGAGCAGTACGGACGCAAGGTGCTCGAAGTCGTCAACCAGTCGTACCAGAACATCTACGGCTTCTCGCAGATGACAGAGGCCCAGATTGACGAGTACCTGAAGATGTACTTCCCCATGCTCGACATGGATATGATCTGCCTCATAGAGGACTGGAACACTCCTGACCACAAGCTTATCGGCGTGGGCATCAGCATCACCAACATGACCCGTGCCTTGCAGAAGTGTAAGAACGGACGACTGTGGCCCTTCGGATGGTGGCACTGCCTGCGAGCCCTGAAGTTCCACAAGGCTGAGTGTCTGGACCTGATGCTCATCGGCATTCTGCCCGAATATCAGCAGAAGGGTGCCAATGCATTGCTCTTCTACGACCTCATACCTCACTACCAGAAGTACGGCTTCAAGTGGGGCGAGACCAACGTGGAGATGGAGACCAACGAGAAAGTACAGAGCCAATGGCAATATCTTGAACATGAACAACATAAGCGCCGCAGGTGCTATCAGAAGAACTTATGAACGAAGACAATAACATCAACGAACAAAACCTGGAACAAGTAGCCTATACGGATGACAACATCCGGCATCTCAGCGACATGGAGCACGTCCGTACGCGTCCTGGCATGTATATCGGACGACTGGGTGACGGCTCACTGCCCGAAGACGGTATCTACGTACTGCTCAAGGAAGTGATAGACAACTCCATCGACGAATTCAAGATGAAGGCGGGCGACCGCATCGAAATCAATATCGACGACAATTTGCGCGTCTCTGTCCGCGACTATGGACGAGGCATCCCACAGGGCAAGCTCATCGAGGCTGTCAGCGTGCTCAACACGGGTGGTAAGTACGACTCGAAAGCCTTCAAGAAGTCTGTAGGACTGAACGGTGTGGGTGTCAAGGCCGTCAACGCCCTGAGCGCCCACTTCGAGGTGGCCAGCTATCGCGACGGCAAAGTGCGCCACGCTGTCTTTGAGAAAGGCATTCTGCAGAGTGACGTAACGGAAGACTCACAGGACGAAAACGGCACCTATATCTACTTTGAACCTGACAACACGCTCTTCAAGGAATACTCGTTCCACGACGACATTGTGGAGAATATGTTGCGCAACTATACCTACCTGAACACAGGACTGGCCATCATGTACAACAACCGTCGCATCCTCTCCCGTCACGGATTGGAAGACTTGTTGAAGGACCGCATGACCAACGATGCCCTCTACCCCATCATCCACCTGAAGGGCGACGACATTGAGGTCGCCTTTACCCATGCCAACCAGTACGGCGAGGAGTACTACTCGTTCGTCAACGGACAGCATACCACTCAGGGCGGAACTCACCAGAGTGCCTTCAAGGAGCACATTGCCAAGACCATCAAGGAGTTCTTTGGCAAGTACGAGTACGGCGACATCCGAACGGGTATCGTGGCAGCCATTGCCATCAATGTCGAGGAACCTGTCTTCGAAAGCCAGACTAAAATCAAGCTGGGCTCCACTCAGATGGCTCCTGACGGTGATACCATCAATAAGTATGTGGGCGACTTCATCAAGCAACAGGTAGACAACTACCTGCACATCCATCAGGACGTGGCTGAGGTCATCGAGGGCAAAATCAAGGAGAGCGAGCGCGAGCGCAAGGCGATGGCTGGTGTTACGAAGCTGGCTCGTGAGCGAGCCAAGAAGGCCAACCTGCACAATCGCAAGCTGCGCGACTGCCGCATCCATTTCAGCGATGCCAAGAACGAGCGCAAGGAGGAGTCGTGCATCTTCATCACTGAGGGCGACTCTGCCAGCGGAAGCATCACCAAGAGCCGCGACGTCAACACGCAGGCCGTCTTCTCGCTGCGAGGCAAGCCCCTCAACTCGTTCGGGCTGACCAAGAAGGTGGTCTACGAGAACGAAGAGTTCAACTTGCTACAAGCCGCCCTCGACATCGAGGAAGGGCTGGACACCCTGCGCTATAACAAGGTCATCGTGGCTACCGATGCCGATGTCGACGGTATGCACATCCGACTGCTGATTATCACCTTCTTCCTGCAGTTCTTCCCTGAGCTCATCAAGAAGGGCCACGTCTATGTGCTCCAGACTCCGCTGTTCCGCGTCCGCAATAAGCGTACCAAGATTCGCAACAAGGCGATGAGGGAGGACGGCAAAAAGGGCGATTTTGTCACCCGCTATTGCTACAGCGAGGAGGAACGCGTGACTGCCATCCAAGACTTAGGGCCCGACCCGGAAATCACCCGATTCAAAGGTTTGGGTGAGATTTCGCCGGAGGAGTTTGCAGGGTTCATAGGCCCTGACATCCGTCTGGAACAGGTCACCCTGCACAAGAACGACCAGGTGCAGAAACTACTGGAATACTATATGGGCAAGAACACGATGGAGCGCCAGAACTTCATTATCGACAACCTCGTCATTGAGGAAGACAAGCCTGAGGACTATGAATATGCTTAAGAGTGTACTGTATGCAGCACTTATATCGCTGCTCCCCCTAACGACTAGCGCCCAGATGCGCATCAATATGGGCACCGACTCTCCGTTGCGCAAGCTACAGATTGCCGAAATGGCTATCAGCAACCTCTATGTCGACAGTGTCAACGAACAAAAGCTGGTGGAGGACGGCATCCGTGGTATGCTGGAGAAGCTGGACCCCCATAGCAGCTACCTCACACCCAAGGAGGTAAAAGAAGCCAATGAGCCCCTGCAAGGCAACTTCGAGGGCATTGGCGTGCAATTCAATATGGTAGAGGACACCCTACTGGTCATTCAGCCTGTCACCAACGGCCCTTCAGAGAAGGTGGGCATCCTGGCTGGCGACCGCATTGTCAAGGTCAACGACACCATTATTGCCGGCATCAAGATGTCGAAAGAGGAAATCATGCGCCGCCTGCGTGGCCCCAAGGGCACGAAGGTCCGCCTGGGCATTGTCCGTCGCGAAATCAAGGACACCTTGCTGTTCACGGTGGTGCGCGACAAGATTCCCGTCCACTCCATCGACGCTTCCTACATGCTGAACGCCCAGACAGGCTACATCCGCATTGGCAGTTTCAGTGCCACCACGCACAACGAGTTCTGCGAGAGTGTCAAGAAACTGAAGAAGTTGGGCATGAAGTCGCTGGTGCTCGACCTGCAGGAGAACGGAGGCGGATTCCTGCACGCTGCCGTCCAGATAGCCAACGAGTTTCTGAAAGCGGGCGACCTGATAGTCTATACTGAGGGCCGTCAGGCTCAGCGTACAGAATACAAGGCCAAGGGGGGAGGATTGTTTACGGAGGGCAAAGTCATCGTACTTGTCGACAGCTACACCGCCTCGGCAGCAGAGATTGTCTCTGGAGCCATTCAGGACCAGGACCGTGGCATCGTAGTGGGCCGTCGCACCTTTGGCAAGGGGCTCGTCCAGCGTCCCATCGACCTGCCTGACGGTTCCATGCTTCGTCTGACCATAGCCCACTACTACACTCCTTCAGGACGCTGCATCCAGAAACCTTACGAAAAGGGCAAGGGACGCGACTACGCCATGGACGTCTATAACCGCCTGAAGAGTGGTGAGCTGATGTCGGCAGACAGCGTACACTTTGCCGACTCACTCAAGTACTATACGTTGAGAAAGCATCGTGTGGTGTATGGCGGAGGAGGCATCATGCCTGACGAGTTCGTACCTTTGGACACCACCAAGTACACCCGCTACCATCGGGAGCTCTCCGCCAAGGGAATGGTCATCAATGCCAACCTGCGCTATGTCGACCAGCACCGCAAGATACTGCAGGGACAGTACAAGAACTTCGCCGACTTCCGTAGCCGCTTCGATATTCCTCAGCAGGTCATTGACCACATCTTTGCCGAGGGCGAGAAGCAGAACGTACGCCCCAAGGACGAGGCTGAACGCCAGCAGACGCTGCCCTACCTGCGCCTGCAACTCAAAGCCCTCGTGGCTCGCGACCTCTGGGGCATGGACGAATACTTTGCCATCATTAACGAGATGAACGACGCCGTCAAGCGTGCTTTGGAACTGCTATGATGAAAAGAAAAATTTGTTTATTATTTATCATTTGTCATTTATCATTTAGCGAAGCGCAGGCACAAGTAGCGGCACCTAAGGACACACCCCAACTGGAATTCGCCATGCAACTACGAGTGACACTGGGCCAGACCTACACCCTCGGCGAGACACCTCACGGACGCCGTATTGTCATTCCCATCACGGGAGGCACCTTCGAAGGCCCCCTGCTGCACGGAACCATCCTCAATGGCGGAGCTGACTACCAACTGGCCAGCGTGGACGGCAGCCGTACGGAACTGGAAGCCATCTACAGCATCCAGACCCACGACGGCACCTATATCCACGTACGCAATCGCGGCATCATCCACAACGGCAAAGATGCCCAAGGGCAGCCCACCTTCTATTTCAAGGCAGCGCCCCAGTTCGAGGCTCCCAAGGACAGTCCCTACGACTGGCTGAACAATGCGCTCTTTCTCTGCCAGCCCGACTGGTCGCAAGACTTCAAGGGGATTATACTAAACGTCTGGAAAGTCAAGTAA
>DEWO01000059.1 GCA_002363695.1 Prevotella sp. UBA3208 | reverse complement strand
CCCAGAAGAAGATGATGTCCGGGCCCGTCACCAGGTCGGCAGTGGGGTAGTAGTACTTCAGTTCCTCGTTGCCGGGGTTATTGATGCCGTCGAACAGCGAGATGGGCCACAGCCAGCTCGAGAACCATGTGTCCAGCGCATCCTCGTCCTGACGCAGGTCGGCATCGGTGACCTTGGGGTCTTTCTGCTGAGCCAGCTTCAGGGCTTCCTCACGACTGACAGCCACCACAAAGTCGCCAGCCTCATTATAGTAATAGGCCGGAATGCGGTGACCCCACCACAGCTGGCGAGAGATGCACCAGTCCTGGATGTTCTCCAGCCAGTTCTTGTAGGTGGTCTTGTATTTGGTCGGATAGAACTTGATGTCGTCGTCCATCACGGGAGGCAGTGCAATGTCGGCAAAGTGCTTCATCTTGAGGAACCACTGCAGCGACAGACGGGGCTCGATGGCCGTGTCGGGGTTGCGCTCAGAGTAGCCCACCTTGTTCGTGTAGTCCTCAATGCGCTCCATGAGTCCGGCAGCCTGCAAGTCCTTGGCAATCTGCTTGCGGCAGTCCATGCGGTCCATACCGACATAGAGCGTAGACTGGTCGCTGATGGTGCCGTCGGCATTGAAGATGTCGATGGTTTCCAAGTTGTGGGTCTTGCCCAGCATATAGTCGTTGGTGTCGTGGGCCGGAGTGACCTTCAGACAACCCGTACCAAACTCGATGTCCACGTAGCGGTCCTCGATGACAGGAATCACACGACCCACCAGCGGAACAATGACCTTGCGGCCCTTGAGCCACTGGTTCTTCGGGTCTTTGGGATTGATACACATGGCCGTATCGCCCATGATGGTCTCAGGACGGGTGGTAGCCACAACGGCATAGTAGCCCTTGGCGTCCTTGTGGATGACGTTGCCCTCGTTTTCTAATTCTTCTTGATTATCCAGTTCAACGAGCCCGTCCACATAGTATTTCAGGTGGAACAGATGGCTCTGCTCCTCGCGATAGATGACCTCCTCGGTAGAAAGAGCCGTCAGCGCCTTGGGGTCCCAGTTGACCATGCGCAGGCCGCGATAGATAAGCCCCTTGTTGTAGAGGTCTACAAACACCTTGATGACGCTCTCGGAACGCTTCTCGTCCATCGTAAAGGCCGTGCGGTCCCAGTCGCAGCTGGCACCCAGGCGGCGCAACTGCTTCAGGATGATGCCTCCGTGCTCGTGTGTCCAGTCCCAGGCGTGTTTAAGGAACTGCTCACGAGTCAGGTCGTGCTTCTTGATGCCCTGCTCGGCCAGTTTCTTAACCACCTTCGCCTCAGTAGCAATGGAAGCGTGGTCAGTGCCGGGAACCCAACATGCGTTCTTGCCCTCCATGCGGGCACGACGTACAAGAATGTCCTGTATGGTGTTGTTCAGCATGTGTCCCATGTGTAACACACCGGTCACATTGGGCGGTGGAATGACGATGGTATATGGCTCGCGTCCGTCGGGCTTACTGCTGAATAGCTTGTTGTCCAGCCAATACTGGTACCATTTTGACTCGACCTCTTTGGGGTCGTATTTGCTTGCTAATTCTTTGACTTGTGTCATAGCGTCTTTATACATTATTTAAATAAATTGGCTGCAAAGGTACAAAAAAAATGCGAAATATGAATTAGTAATTCAAAAAAAAATCGTACCTTTGCCCTTGACTATGGAAAGAATGCATACAAGAGAAGAGAAAATGGAGGCCTTTGGCCGGCTGTTGGATGTCATGGACAGGCTGCGCGAGGAATGTCCGTGGGATCGCAAGCAGACCAACGAAAGCCTGAGGCCTAACACGATAGAAGAAACGTACGAATTGTGCGAGGCACTGATTCGTGACGACCAGCACGAGATATGCAAGGAGCTGGGCGACGTCCTGCTGCACGTCGTCTTCTACGGTAGAATAGGAGAGGAGAAGCAGCAGTTTGATATAGCAGATGTCTGCAACAAACTGTGCGACAAGCTGATATTCCGCCATCCGCATGTCTACGGAGAAGCTGTTGCCAAGGATGCCGAAGCCGTTCTTGAAAGCTGGGAGCAAATCAAGTTGAAAGAGAAAGACGGCAACAAAACCGTTCTCTCCGGCGTCCCCGCAGCCTTGCCCTCGCTCATCAAGGCTTATCGGGTACAGGATAAAGCCCGCAATGTCGGCTTCGACTGGGAGGACAAGCAGGACGTTTGGGGGAAAGTCCGTGAAGAACTGGGTGAACTGGAGGCCGAGTTGCGCAAGGAAGACAAGGAGAACGCCACTCGTGAACTTGGCGACTTCCTTTTTAGTGTCATCAACGCGGCACGTCTTTACAAGCTCAACCCCGACAATGCCCTGGAGATGACAAACCAGAAGTTCATCCGTCGTTTTAATTACATAGAACAGCACAGTATCCGTGCAGGAAAGCCGCTGACGGAGATGACGCTTGCAGAGATGGACGCCCTCTGGAATGAGGCCAAAGAACGTGAGAAAGAAGAAGTCTAATAAAAATATATAAATTCGTGGATATGAAGAATTTAGGAGTTTTATTTGTGTTTATTTCAGCAGTTCTCGCAATGGGCAGCTGCGGCAATAGTACAAAGCCTGTTCCATTTGACAACGGAGATTCTGCAGACATAGTCAATGCAGACCCGACCATCTATGGTGTTTGCGGTGAGGAAACGGCTATGAATACCCTTCAGCTGATTACGGATATGGGTGATACGCTTTCGCTTGACATTTCGGAAGCTCAGGAAAACGGGCAAGTTTTCGGCGGGCTCCATGTCGGCGACCGTATGGCGGTGCTGCCAAGTGCTGACCGCAAATCAGCAGAAATGGTCGTCAATCAGGTGGCATTATTGGGAAACTGGGTGATGCCCAACCCGATAGACGGTTCTGACGAAGTGGGTATCAGCATCAAGGAAGGAGGCGTTGCCGAGAGTATCGACCAGAGCAACATCAACTACAAGACATGGCGTCTGGCCCGTGGTAAGCTGGAAATCATGCTGGTACGCGAAGGCGGCAGCGAAGAGGACGAAATCTGTATCTATGACATCGTGAAGTTAGGTCCGGACACGCTTATCTATAAAGATGCGGAGGAAACCTTTGAGTACAGCCGTCAGAAACCCAAGGAGGAATACGGCGGAAATATAAAACTTGAAGATGCACAAAACGAATTCTTCATGTAATAGTCAGCAATATTGGAACCGTTCAAAGTTCATATATTAGGCTGTGGCAGCGCCCTGCCCACACCTCGTCACTATGCGTCAGCACAGGTGGTCGAGGTGAGGGGAAAATTGTTCTTGGTGGATTGCGGAGAAGGCACGCAGATACAGTTGCGTCGTTCCCGCATCCGGTTTACCAAGATTAGTGCTGTCTTTATTTCCCACCTGCATGGTGACCATTGCTTCGGGCTGATAGGAATGCTAAGCACCTTCGGGCTGCTGGGCCGTACTGCCCGCTTGGCGGTATATGCCCCCAAGGAGATGGAAGACATCCTGAACAGGCAGATGAAGCTGTTCTGTCACGACTTTGACTACGAGGTAGATTTCCATCCGGTAGACACCACCAGACAGCAAGTAGTCTATGAAGACCGTTCCCTGACGGTAGAAAGCATACCTTTGGAGCATCGTATGCCGTGTTGTGGCTATTTGTTCCGTGAGAAGCCCAGTCAGCCACATATCCGGCGCGACATGATAGATTTCTATCATATCCCCATCAGCCAAATCAACAACATCAAAGCAGGTGCCGACTGGACCACAGAAGAGGGCGAATATGTTCCGAACAGCCGTCTTGTAGAGCCTTCTGAGCCTCCTCGTTCGTACGCCTACTGTAGCGACACGCGCTATATTCCCTCTTTGCACGAACGCATTCAGGGAGTCAGCACACTCTACCACGAGAGCACCTATGGCGAGGACAATCTCCTGATGGCAGAGAAGTATTGCCATTCAACAGCCAAACAGGCCGCCACAGTAGCCAGGGATGCTGGTGCAGGGCAATTGCTGCTGGGCCACTATTCCTCTCGTTATGAGGACGAAAAAGTATTGCTTGACGAGGCAAAGGAAGTGTTCTCCAATGCCCATCTGACGGACGAACAACTTGTTTTTGACGTCTAAACACACATTTTCATTCAAAAAATTTGGCAGATTCAAAGATTCTTCGTACATTTGCACTCAAATATATAGTGAATTGCTTATGACGAAAAGACTACTCATTTTACCTCTTATGGGAATTCTTCTACTTTCAGCCCCTGTCTCAATGGTGGCTGCAGATGCAGAGATGTTCTCCATGGAACAAGCGATAGAAGAGGAAATCACCATCTCTGTCAATGGTCAGTGGGTCGTCATTAATGGTGCTCAAGGCCAGACCTTGGAGGTTGTCTCGCTGACAGGACGTCGTGTAATGACATTGAAGATAGAGAGTCCGGCACAACGCGTAGAACTAAACGTACCTAAAGGTTGCTATATATTAAAGATAGGCAAGGTTGTAAGAAAGGTGGCTATTCAATAATCCTGTTCTTGTTTTCACTGTTGTTGCTGACTGGATGCAACGGCAGCCTTTCGCACAAGGACAGAGTCATCACTGAGGAGGCGTTTTCTGACATGAAAGCGCCCGAATTTGTTTTTGACCTCAAGGAGATTCGCCGTCACTTGAAACGTCTGAAGGATGCTGACAAAGGGACAACAGAAGCTGACCGCCAGACACGCCGCTACTATCAGGACGGCCAACATCCCTTGGTGTGGATAGACCGTAATGGCGTAGACGAAAGGGCAGACTCCCTATTGGGCTGGCTGCACTTGCTGAACGAGATAGGGATGTCCGAAAAGGCCTTTGGCGTTGAGACCATTGAGCAAGACATCAAACGCCTGAGAACTTTAAGCCTGGGAGAAGGCGCGAACACCATCAACCAGACAGTTGCAAGGTTGGAGTACCAGCTGACCAAAGCCTGTATGCGCTATTGTTACGGACAGCGCTTTGGATTTGTCAACCCCAACAGCATTTTCAACAATCTGGATATAGAGAAAGAGGACACTGTGCGCAAAGTTGTCAAGTATCGCGGACTCTTTGACATACCCATAGACCGGCCTGGGAAAAACTATGCATCATTAGTCATCGGCAAAGTGAGACACGACAGCATAGCTGCCTATCTCCGTGAGATTCAGCCTACCGACAATATGTATCTGAAACTGAAGGAGATGCTTTCTGCTGCTAACGGCATCGGGCAACGCAAGCGCATCCTCGTAAACATGGAACGCTGTCGCTGGCGCATGAAGCAACCCATCGCGGAAACTGGGAAACGTATTATCGTAAACATTCCTGCCTACCATCTCTATGCCTATAGCGACGACTCCCTGCTGGATATGCGTGTTGTGTGTGGCAATGTCAAGACCAAGACTCCCCAGTTGTCCAGTCAAATCGAGTGGATGGAGGTGAATCCGCAATGGGTGATGCCGATGAGCATTATAGAGAATGATGTGACCCGTCACGTTGGCGACTCTTCCTATTTTGCCCGCAACAGATACTACATCTACGACAAAGAAACCCACCAGAAGCTGAACGCCAAAAGTGTGACAAAGCAGATGTTGCTCAGTGGGAAGTACAAGGTCGCCCAGGAAGGAGGTGCCGGAAACTCGCTGGGACGTATCATTTTCAGATTCAAGAACAATTTCTCCGTATTCCTGCACGACACTTCCAATCCTGGAGCCTTTGAACGACTCTCAAGGGCTATGTCGCACGGCTGTGTACGTGTGGCGAAACCTTTTGAACTGGCTCGGTTCGTGCTTGACAATCCTGACGAATGGCTGTTGGACCGTATTCGTATAGCGATGGGACTAACCCCAGAGACGCTTCAGGGGATGGATTATATAGAGTCGCATCCTGAAATAGAGGACTGCAACAAAATCATAGGCTATGTGTCCGTCAAGCCTTGCGTACCTCTTTATATTATATATTATACGCTTTGGCCTGATGCCTATGGCGCTTTTCAGACTTGGCCCGACGTTTACGGCTATGACCAAGTAGTGTGGAATCATTTAAGCACTTATATGTGAGCCTATGACACGAGAGGACGAAAAACTGTTGATGCAGCAACTGAAAGACCCCGCAACGCAACGAAAGGCGTTCGAGAGAGTGGTACGCGAATTTAGCGAACAACTCTATTGGCAGGCACGTCGCATCGTGCTGACCCACGATGATGCAGATGATGTCATACAGAATGTATTCTTGAAAGCGTGGACCCATCTGGACGATTTTCATCAAGATGCCCGCTTGTCCACGTGGCTCTATCGTATTACCATCAATGAGAGTGTAGATTTTCTGCGACGCAAGAAAAATCAGTCTACCGTCAGTGCAGATCAGGAAGAGACGGGTATTGCCAATATGCTGATAGCAGACGACTATTTTGATGGCGATGAGACCCAGGCCCTGTTGCAAGAAGCTATTGCCCAACTGCCAGACGTTCAGCGGACTGTATTCAACCTGCGCTATTACGACGACATGAAGTATAGCGACATGAGCGAGCTGCTGGAAACCTCAGAAGGCTCATTGAAAGCCTCCTACCACATAGCAGTGAAAAAGATTTCTGAATTTTTTAAGCGTCACGATTAAACCTTTAATATCAATATACGTCATAACAACAAAGAAACAAGTATGGAAAACGAAGAGAAGTATATCAGGGAAAAGGTCGGACAGAAGAATCCCTTCACTGTTCCCGAAGGGTATTTCGACCAGCTGACATCACAGGTGATGAGCCGATTGCCTGAGCGTCGTCAGAAGAGTCGTGTTGTCCAGCTTCGCAAATGGTTCTATGCTGCAGCCTGCGTTGCTGCTGTTGCTGTGATGGGATTGACATTCCATTACCATCAGCAGGCTGATGACCAGACTGTTGTGGCCTCTGTTGATACCAACACAGAAAATTCATATATTGATGAAGTAGCAGATTATGCAATGCTCGACAATTCCGAGATTTATGCATATCTGGCCGAAAATTAACTTAATGGTTTGTGACATGAAGAAAGTTTTCATTATTGTCGTCAGCCTGATGATGGTCATCTCGTTATCAGCTCAGGAGCAAAAGAAATTCTCACCAGAGAAGTTCGATGCTGATATGGAGGAGTATATTATCAAGAAGGCCAATTTGGACAAGGAGGAGGCTGCCAAGCTCTTTCCCATCTTCAAGGAGATGCACAAAAAGCAGCGCAGCATCTATTCACGTATGCGTGCCATGGGCAATCAGAAACCTGCAGACGAAGCGGGCTGTGCCAATGCCATCAAGGAGCGCGACAAGTGTAATCTGGAACTGAAGCAATTGGAGTCGACCTATCATCAGAAGATGCTACAGGTGGTTTCTGCTTCCAAGTTGTATGATGTCATCAAGGCCGAGAGCCGTTTCTATCGTAAGATGATGAAAGGCTGGCAGAACCCTAACGGAAAGCCGAAGGACAAACGCCGCTAAGGTCGCACTTCTCACAATGCGGCTTGCGCGACGTACAGACATAACGGCCGTGAAGCAACAACCAATGATGTGCCCGTGGAATATCTTCCGCGGGTATGTTTTTTACCAGCGCCTGTTCTACCTTATAGGGCGTGTCTGCTGTAGACGGCACCAAGCCCAGCCGATGACTGACGCGGAACACATGCGTGTCGACAGCCATCGTAGACTTTCCGAAAGCTACGCTCTGTATGACGTTGGCCGTCTTGCGTCCCACGCCTGGCAGGTCTAACAGCAGATTCATGTCCGAAGGAACTTCTCCGTCATATTGTTCTGTCAGGATGCGAGCCATCTTGACCAGATGTTCAGCCTTGGAGTTAGGGTAGGAGACACTGCTGATATATTCCAGCACATCTTCCGTCTCAGCTTTCGCCATGCTCTTGGCGTCAGGGTAGCGAAGAAATAGCTCTGGTGTCACCTGATTGATACGTTTATCCGTACACTGGGCGCTCAGAATGACAGCGACCAGCAGCTGGAACACGCTGCCGAACTCCAGTTCTGTCTGCACCTCCGGCATTTGCTTGCGGAAGTATTGCAGTACAAAATCGTACCTCTCTCTTCGGGTCATGCAAGCTGCTGTAAACGGGCAATATACTTGCCGATGATGTCAAACTCCAGATTAACGACGGAGCCAACCTGAATATCGCAGAAGTTCGTATGTTCAAACGTGTAGGGGATGATGGCCCCCTGGAAGGTGTTCTGCGTCGGATTGCAGACGGTCAGGCTGACACCATTGACAGTGACAGACCCTTTG
>DEWO01000026.1 GCA_002363695.1 Prevotella sp. UBA3208 | reverse complement strand
CGGCACGGGTCGCGCTATATCAGCAACCGTAGCGGGTTCGACGAACCTTTCATGATGATGATGCATGCCGACAGTCTCGATGAACTGACGCCCACAGGTCAACGCGTGCTCGAAGTGATGAAACAGATCATGAACAACTCCGAAGACCGCTGGGGTGAACTTACCGAACACGGCCGGCGCCAGCACCGTGAGATCGCCCGCCGCATGGCAGAGCGCTTCCCCGAGGTGCTCGGCGACACTGCCCATGTAGAAGCCCGCAGTACGATCGTGCCCCGCTGTATGATATCGATGGGCACTGCCATGATGGAGCTGGCACAGATCAATCCCAGGCTCCGTATCACGATGGAGAGTAGCAAGCGCACCATGGGCTATATGAACTACCAGGATCGTGATCTCCGAAAGATACAGATGTCTGCACAAGCCAAGGAAGCCTATAATAAGTTCATCGCCAACCGCATGAGCAACACACGGTTGATGGAACTGATCTTCAAGAATCCCGATATAGTGAACGAGATCGTCGATGAAGACTACTTCAACTATTATCTGATGAAGATGGGACTCTTCCAGGTGCACACGCCCCTCTCCAAGAACACCTATATCACCGACATCTTCCATATCGACGAGCTCTACCGTCTGTGGGAGGTCGACAATGCCCTGTGGTATATCCGTCATGGCGCCTGCAAGCTCAACGGCGGCACCCAGCCTTACAGCCAGCGTTATCTGCTGCGACAGATCATTGCCGATGCTGACAGCAGCATACGCCTCCCATACCCCTCGGCCCAGCTGCGTTACGGACACGAGACAGTACTGCTACCGCTCGTCTGCCTCATCGGCATCAACGGCTACGACCTGGAGACCGACGATCTGGAAAAGCTGGAGGCCAAAGGCTGGTGGTGCTCCGACGTATTCCCAATGGGGTCCAACGTGCAGTTCATCTTCTACCGCAGCGGTCCGAACGACAACGACATCCTCTTCAAGGTGCTGCTCAATGAGAAGGAGGCTAAGTTGCCTATCCGCACCGACTGCGCCCCCTATTACCACTGGCGCGACTTCCGCAAGCATTACCTGAAGAAGATAGACGCCTACAAGAAATAGCACGCACGATAAAGAAGCCCCGCCAGAAATTGGCGGGGCTTCTTTATTTAGGCTGCAGCTCAGCATATTCCTTCACGGCGTCGAAACTCATGCACAACTAATCGTGGCGAGTGCCGTAGACTTTAAAATGTTAAACATAGGCTTTGCGTTCAGGGTGCCCCTCACCTTCGGGTTGTGCCGATAGTCCCTTCGGGTCGTTCCGATGGTCGTTACGCCTTGTGCTGATAATCTCCATCCCGGGTAAGGGATTATCGCTTCGGGTCGTAGATGACGTCCGGACAAGTCGTAGATGGCATTCCTTTCAGTCAAGGGTGACATTCCGCTGAATCACAGTACAAGTGAAGTGCAAGGCGAACGCAGAGTCGAACTTGTTCGGACTCTGCTGAGCCGCAGCCTTCACTCGCCGTTGCATCTCAAATGCAACGGCAAAGTTACGACATTCCGAGGGGCATTTTGTTGCTGGAAGTTGCCGCCCGTCGCCAGCGGCCAACTTTTTTCCGAAAAATTTTGCAAAGTCAGAAATAATGCCTATCTTTGCAGGCTATATTATAAATAATAAAGCCATCCGAAGATGGCCTTAAAATGGAGTAGTGTCGGTGCTGTCTTGCTCCTCTCGGACTTCACAACCATAAAGGTTATGAAAACTTACCGGATAGCCAATCATGACTGATTGACGCTGCAAAGATAAGAACTTTATTTGAAACTTGCAAGGATTTTGGGATTTTTTTTAGTCCTCAACATCAATGCAAAGCTTCTCTGCAAGGAATTTCACAATATTGGGAGGCAACACCCTCGCATTTTGCCGCAGTCCCATTGCCTCCAGATCCTGCCGGAATGGTTTCATCCACTCCCGCAGCGTATCTACGCTGACACCAGCCATTTCGGCCAACTGACTCTTTGACTTTGCTTTCATATAGACGATATTAATGTAGTTATTTACTTCTTGAGTTCTGTTCTCTGAGACATGACGGATGACGGATAATTGAGAAAAAGCCTTCGTGCGTACTGCGCGGGCGGTACGCGCGAGGGTTTCCGAGCTGCCATCCGTCATCCGTCACTGTCATTCTCAATGGCCAGCAAGCGCTTGCGCGATTCAATCTCGTCCGTCGTGCGCTGCACCACATAGTAGCCGCGCCCTGTGGCAGTGCGCCTGGGCTTGAAGCCGAGGTTGGTGAAGGCACGTCCCACCTTCGCCTCGCCGAGGCCATACGCCAGATGGCCAAACTGCAGCAGTGCCTGAGCCACCAGCACGACGATCGACGCCTCGCCCTCAGCAGGCACACGGTAGTAGGTGTCCACCAGCTCCTCGGCCAGGTTCGAGGCCCTGAAGTCGCGCGTGTGGGCCTCCATCCGCTCACTCTCGGCCTCCTCCATCCAGTATTGGAAGCCCTCCTGATAGAGTGCATAGGCCTGCGCATAGATGCCCTCATAGTTGAAGGGATGCGAGCGCGGATTGTCGATACGCTCCACCTCGAAGGGCATCCAACGGCGGTTGCCCGTCGTGTCGGTCAGGAACTGCACGTTGTTGCCCGTGCCGCAGAACGATGCGATATGCTTGCGGTGCTCCGGCGCATGGCCGAAGGGCGGACGGTCATCGACCGACGGCATCGTCACCGTCGCCTTCAGGTTGTTCAGCTCCGAAGGTGTCATCGTGTCGAGCTCCTCGCAGCACATCAGCCCGTACTGCGTCAGTGCCAGCCGGTCGTCCTTCGTCATCCGGGCAGCGTTGGTCTTCGTCATGAAGTAGGAGCGCAACGGCGGGGGCAGGATGTAGTTGAACCACGTCGTCTTGTACGTGCCCTGCCGTCCGACGAGTACCAGCATCAGGTGGTTCACCTCCATCGGATCGACCCATCCCGCCACCATGCCTACGAGCCATTTCTTCAGGCACTCGGCAAAGAGCAGCTGCTTATCCACCCCACCGGCCACGCTCACCGACACGGAGAGCTCCATGATATAGTCCTGCCCGTCCCACGGCGGCAGGTGATCCAGGTAGTACAGGAAGGGATGGAACTCCGGCGTGAAGTCTGATTCGATCAGGTCCCAGATGTCCTGCTTGCGCACGCTCTTCGTCGCCGACAGTTCGACGCGCAGCGAGTTGACGATGCGGTCGGAGATCAGCTGCCAGTCGGTGCCGTCGTGGTCATAGCTCGACGGTCGGCGGCACTCCACACCCCGTCTGACAACGTTATAGCGCAGGTAGTAGCGGTCGCTTACGAACGCCTTGATCTCCGCCATTGTAGCGAGGTTCTCCTGCCACGACCGCTTGTGCTCCCCTGCCCCATCGTCGGCGGCAACAGCCTTCTTCCGTTTCTTCTTAGGTTTCTCTTCGTCCATAGGCAATAAAGATTGACGGCCCAAAGATACGAAGAAAAGAATTGGCAAACAAGCGGATGCCCACAAACTGCTATACAATTGTATACAGAAAAAAGAAGCAGCCTGGCGGCTACCTCTTCTTGTACTTGCGGAGTTGTGCGTAGAGTGTGGACTGACTGTTACTTAGGTTAGAGTGCCGGTAAAGATATTGTGCCAAAGAGCTCATGTTATCATCCTTCAGGGCATGCGTGTGAAGCAGCCGCCCCAAGTCGATGTAGATGCTCGTGGCAATCACCTTGCTGAAGTCGAAATGAAAAGAATGCATTTTCATGGCATCGACATTCGCATCGTCATCAATGAGATACGGTCTCCACGACTCGATGACCTTCCTCAGTTCACCGTGAAAGTTATCACGGAACAGGGCCGACAGCGGTGTGTCTTTATCGAAAACGGGATCTGCTGCTGACGGCTGATCATCCGCAACTACTTTATTTTGAAGTGCCTTAACCCACTTATCACCATAGAGATACTGGTTATCCACATGATCCACATGGAGGCTGCCTTTTCCATAGATATTGATGACTGTGCTGCCTTGGTGATCTTTTTCTTTCCGGTGCAGTTGCTCCAACAGTACGTTGAGCTTTTTCAGGACATCGGCGGGCAGCATGTCGCCAAGTCCTCCCAGATTGTCTGGGACTTCTATATTATTCATTGTCAAATGAAGTTTGAGACTTAATTGAATGTTGTCGGTAATGTACGTATTGCGATTTGGAAAAGGGTGGACATTATTGGTACATTAACGACAAAACTTCCAGGTCAACGCCAATTAACCTTACTCCAAGTTGTCTATACCGCCAATGCCCACACCATATGGTGTGAGCAGGCAGACAATCTTCCTTGGAGTAAACTGAGAAACTGAATTTTGGCGTTGTTCGGAAGTTTACAAGAAAGCTGTCACTCCTTAATCACAATATGTTGAGTGCAAAGGTACTATAATTCCCAGAGACACCCAAACATTTAAGAATATTTCTTCTTATGGACTCATATTTTCTTTGTTAGAGGGTTCGACATCTATTTGTTTCCTATAAAAAACATCAGGAAGGGTATTACCCTCAAACTCCAGCTTGTCGCTGCCAGCCAGTTGGTAGGTAATGTCGGGTTCTCCATAATCCCTACTGTTTTTTGAAAGTTTGACATAAAGTGATTGGGTCACGAATTGTTATTTGAGTTTCTTATCCGACACGATGCGGATGAGTTCATAACGATACTTGCCAGAA
>DEWO01000162.1 GCA_002363695.1 Prevotella sp. UBA3208 | reverse complement strand
GATCCGGAGTTCGGCAAGAAGACTGAAGACGGCGAGGCTGCCGAGGCGAGCGAGACAGACGGAAAGTAACCATATCAGCCAACAAATTAGAGCGGCGGGGTTTCACAACCGCGCCGTTCTGTCTTTCTAATGATAGTATTAATAATGGAAAAGAAATCGTTCTCTTTTTGGTGTGTTAATTCGTTTCACGTCGTAAAGATAGGCATTATTTCTGAATTGGCAATGATTTTCTTCGGAAATCTTTACTTATTAGAAACTAATTCTACATAAATAGGAATTTCCCTATCGCTAAATAGGAATTTTTTCTTGCCCGACGGGAAAACTTTCCCTACCTTTGCACCATCAAAGGTTAAATCAAATAAAATCCATACGACTATGAAGAAGATTTTTACACTCATCACAATGGCCACTCTGGCTCTGACGTTTGCAGCTTGTGACAACCGCTACTACGACGACTACTATCGCGGCAGCGACTATTACGACTCCGACGATGCCTTTGTGTTGGAAGGCACTTGGACAGGTTATATCGAGACCTATATGTACGACCGTTTTGGCAAGACGGGCAATGACTACCGCACCACCATGTATTTCGAACGCGAGAATGCCTATGGCGGTTGGGGCTACGAGGTAGACTACAGTCTGCGCAGCCGGTATCAGGACTACTACTACTGCGAGTTCCGCTGGGAAGTCATCAATGGTGACATCTGCGTCCGCTATGCAGACAGCTGGAACGACGTCTGGATCTATCCCAGCCGCCTGACCGCCACCCGCTTCTCGGGCACTATGTTTGACGGTACCTCGCGCGACATCTACTTCGATATGGTCTACGACGGAAACTTCGATTGGGCGCCCTATCGTTACTACGCTCCCACCCGTGGAGCAGGCGAGACCCCTCGCTACCACGCCAGCGGCGAGTTCGCAAAGACAACAAAAGAGGCTTCCAACTAAGGGAGCCTCTTTTTGTAGCATACGGCTGATATATGGTTATATGCCGAGTCCGCCGTCGAAGGAGCTGGCGACGGCCTTTGACTGCTGGATGCGCGAGTAGGGGGCTACGTCGTTGGTGACCCAGATGTTGCCGCCTATGACGCTGTGGTGCCCGATGGTGATGCGTCCCAGGATAGAGGCGTTACTGTAGACGGTGACGTAGTCCTCGATGATGGGGTGGCGGGGGACGTTCAGCATATTGCCGTTCTCGTCGTACTTGAACGATTTGGCTCCCAGAGTGACACCTTGATAGAGGGTGACGTGGCTGCCAATGATACAGGTTTCGCCAATGACGACTCCTGTGCCGTGGTCTATGGCAAAATATTCGCCAATCTGGGCACCGGGGTGAATGTCGATACCAGTCTGTGAGTGGGCTTGCTCAGTGATGATACGTGGAATGACGGGCACGTTCAACTGGTGCAACCTGTGGGCTATGCGGTAGTGTATCATCGTGTTGACGATGGGATAGCAGAAGATAACCTCGCCGTAGTTGGGGGCTGCGGGGTCGTTGTCGAACATGGCCTGTACATCGGTATAGAGCAGTCGTTTGATTTCGGGCAGGGTATCGATGAACTCGAGCGACAGGCGCTCTGCCTCCTTGTATACGGATTCCTTGGTCTGTATGCAGTCGCAGTCCTTGCAAAACTGTAGTCCATGGGCAATTTGCTTGGTGAGCCGGCGCTGCAACTCCACCATGTGTTCGCCGATGTTGAATGAGCGGATAGCTTCGTCGCTCTGACGCTTGCCGTTATAGTCCGGGAAAATGATGTTCTTCACCAGTTCTACAATGCGCTCCACCTGCTCCACCGAGGGCAGGGGAGCCTCAGTCTGGGGCATCATGCTCACCTCCTGTTTTGTCAGCTTAGACAGCAGGCTGACGTTCTTCAAAAGTATGTCGTTCACACGTTTTTCCATAAGTCATATCATGTTTAGCGCTGCAAAGATACAAAATAAAGTGAAAACTGAAAACTGAAAAGTGAAAAATAAAGTGCAGTGTGAAGAATAATTTTCGCTCACACCAGCGTATGCTGCTCAAAATACCGCTGGACGTCTTCCTTGTAGGAGTCGGAGATGGGGATGTACTCTTCACCGAAAACAATGCGGAAGCGATCTACACTCTGGGTTTTGGTCATGTGGACAATGTAAGAACGGTGAGTGCGCAGGAATTCTGGGCAGGGCAGATAGTCTTCGAGCTTCTTCATGTTCATGAGACTCATAATCTTCTGCCCGTCTGCGAGGTATATGCGTACGTAGTCCTTCAACCCTTCAATGTACAGGATGTCGTCGAGGGATACGCGCACCAGTTTGTAGTCGCTCTTGACGAACATGAAGCGGTCCTCAGCATAGGTTTGCTGCTTCTGCGAGACGGTAAACCAGTCGAGGGCCTTGTTGGCGGCCTTCATGAAGTCTTCGTACGAGATGGGCTTCAGCAGGTAGTCCAGGGCATTGACCTTGTAGCCCTCGATGGCATACTGTTGGAAGGCTGTTGTGAAGATAATTTTGGTCTCAGAGGGTAGCACCTTAGCGAACTCGATGCCTGAGAGCTCGGGCATTTGGATGTCGAGGAACAGCAGCTGAACGGGGTGCTCGCGCAACTCCTTCATGGCCTCCAGTGCGGAGCCGAAGGTGCCTATAAGATGGAGGAACGGGGTCTTTTCTGCGTAGCTCTTCAGCAGTCCTGCTGCCAAAGGCTCGTCGTCAATAATGGCACATTGGATAGTCATAGCTTGATAATGATTTTAGAACAATACAATTTGTGGTCTTCTGAAACACCGCGCTGCCAGATGTAGCGCTCGGGGTAGGCGAGGTCCAGACGGCGCTGCACCTGCTTGAGCCCGATGCCGTGACCGCTATGGTCGCTGGCAGTCTTGGGGTGATTGGTATTTTGAATGTCGCACGTAATCTGCTGCTGGTCGGCTTCAATGTGGATGTGGATGAACGACGGCTCCGTAGGACTGACGCCATGTTTAAAGGCATTCTCAATCAGTGAGATGAAAATCATAGGAGCGACGGGCACCTGATAGTTGGCAATGGACAACTGGTAGTCGACCTTGACGGACTGGGGCAGGCGAATCTTCATCAGGTTGATGTAGTTCTGCAGGAATTCCACCTCGTCCTTCAGTGGTACGGCAGGCTGCTCGTTGTCGTAGAGCAGGTGGCGCAGCATCTTGGAGAGTTCCTGAATGGCCTCCTGTGCCTTAGGGGCGTCAAAGGCAGTCAGGGCGTAGATGTTGTTCAGCGTATTCAACAGGAAGTGGGGGTTTATTTGGTTGCGCAGTGTCTTCAGCTCTGCGTCCGTCCGTGCAGCCTCGGCCTCGCGGCGAGCCTTCTCGTGGTACTCCCAGCGCTGGGCCAGCACTATGGCCGTAGCCACGGCAGCGAAAATGCCCAGCGTCACGATGTCGCGTAAGATGAACAACACCTCGTCTATGGGCATCGGGTCGTGGTTCCTATGCCGAGCTATAGGGCCGAACATCTGGTGCGCGAAGATGGTCCAGTAGTGCAGCCCGACACCCAGCAGTACGATGAGCACAAAGTTGATAAGCAGGAAGTAGCGGCGCTTGCCTGCCGCGAAGAATCGCGGCGTCAGCCACAGGTAGTTCACGTAGAATATGACCATCATGAGCAGCGGAGTCATGCAACTCGTCAGATACTGCACCAGCGTCAGTCCCTGACCACGTAGGAAACTGAGTGGCGACAGGAACATGAAGGCCCAGAAGGCCACGTGCAGGAATGGGCTAAGACGCTTATTCATGACGGATGGCTTCTATGGGGTCCATATTGGCAGCCTTCTGGGCTGGGATGTATCCGAACAGCACGCCGATGAAGACGCACACCATGAACGATACGTAGATGCTCCAAGCGGGTACGCTGCTGGGCATACCGAAAGAGCTTAAGAAGGTGCTGGCCGAACAGCCTACCAGAATGCCTAACAGGCCGCCTGTGACGCTGATAAGCACTGACTCGATGAGGAACTGCAGCGAGATGATGGGGCCTGTGGCTCCTACGGCCATGCGCAGGCCAATCTCCTTGGTACGCTCAGTGACAGATACCAGCATGATGTTCATGATGCCGATGCCAGCCACCAGCAGCGAGAAGGCTGCAGCGACGACGAGGATGAGGGTCACAGTGTCCATGGTTGACGACATGGTTTCCATCATCTCCGCCTGTGAACGGATAGTGAAGTCGTCTGCAGCGTCCCCTTTTAACTTATGGTTGTCACGCAGAATCTGAGTCAACTCCTCAATGGCAGCGTCGCTCAGTTCCTCAGTGACGGCAGAGCACACGATGCTGGAGTACCATGTCTGGGCTGCGATACGTTTCATGACAGTGGTGTAGGGGGCTATCATGACGTTGTCTTGGTCCATGCCCCACGAGTTGTAGCCCTTTGATTTCAGTACACCGATGATGCGCATGGGGATGCTTTTGAAGCGGATGGTCTTTCCGATGGGGTCTACACCTTCGCCAAACAGTTCGGTGACGATGGTCTTGCCTACCACCACGACCTTGGCAGCCTTCTTGATGTCCTCATCGGTGAAGCACTCACCGTCTTCGATGACCCACTGCTTGATGTCCAGATATTCCGTAGACTCTCCGTACATGGACGTGTTGGTATTGTTGTTGCCGTAGATGACCTGCCCGGAAGCGGTGACCTCTGGGGAAACCTTGGTTACATACTTCTTCTCACGGACGATGCGCTCATAGTCTGCGGCTTTCAGCGTCTGCATGGCTGACGGGTCTTGTCGTACGCCGCCTCGCATATCAGCTCCAGGACGGATGGTCAGCAGGTTGGTACCCATGGTCGAAAGCTCGGCCCGGATGCTCTCTTTCGAACCCTGTCCGATGGCCATCATGATGATGACGGCAGCCACTCCGATGATGATACCCAGCATGGACAGGAACGAGCGCATCTTGTTGTTGGCTACAGCCTTGAAGCTGACTTTAAATAGATTGAGAATATTCATTTTTTCGATGTTTCGATGATTCGACGTTTCAATGTCTCGACGTCTTGTTTAAAACTAGTCGTCTTGTGGCTTGGGCAGCGCAGCCAGGGCCTCCGCTGCCGACTTGATGTTCTGATTGATAGTGTCCTCTCGAATCTTCCCGTCGCGCAGGTTGATGTTGCGTGAGGAGTATTCGGCAATCTCTGGGTTGTGGGTCACGAAAATGATGGTGTGTCCCTGCTTGTAGAGTTCCTGAAACAGCACCAGCATCTCGAACGAGGTGCGTGTGTCCAGGTTACCGGTAGCCTCATCGGCCAGCAGTACGGCAGGGTCGTTGACCAAGGCACGGGCTATGGCTACGCGTTGCATCTGACCACCCGACATCTGGTTGCTCTTGTGCTCCAGACGGTCGCCCAGTCCTACGGCTTGTAGGGCACGGACGGCAGCCTCGCGGCGCTGGCGGGCATCGTACTTGTTGTTATACATCAGCGGCAGTTCTACGTTCTCGACGGCTGTGGTTTTAGCCAGCAGGTTGTAGTTCTGGAACACGAAGCCTATCTTCTGGTTGCGCAGGTGTGCACGTTGGGTTTTCGACATGGTACGTACGGAGATACCGTCCAGGAAGTATTCGCCCGATGTCGGTGTGTCCAGACAGCCCAGTTGGTTGAGCAGTGTCGACTTGCCTGAACCCGAGGTGCCCTGAATGGTGACGAATTCGCCCTCGTAAATCTTGAACGAGACACCCCTGAGGGCTTTCACCGTCTCGGAGCCTACTTGGAAGTAGCGCTTGACGTTCTGAAGTTCGATGACTACTTTTCTATTGTCGTCCATGACTTATTTCTTCTGTTGGTTGCCGTTCTTGTTGTTGTTTTTGGGACGTGGCATGAAAGGGTTGGAGGCCTTTTGCTCAGAAGCCTCGTTGCCGCCATTGATGCTAAAGTCTACCAGCACCTCGGTACCCTCGCCGATGCCACTCACAATCTCAGTCAGCATACCGTTGGAGGTACCAATCTCCACAGCGTGGGCCTTAAAGGTGTTGCCCTCTTTGGTCCAGACCTTGTGGGGGGCTTCCTCGTCTGCAATCTGCTGTCCCTCCTGAAGCAGGGCTTCGTTAGGCGTAAAGCGCAAGGCTTTAGAGGGTACGGCCAGTGCGTTGTTCAGTTCCAGTGTATAGATGGTGACGTTGGCCGTCAGGCCGGGCATGAGTTTCAGGTCCTTGTTGGGAGCACTGATGACCACCTCGTAGGTGACCACATTGCTACTGGTGGTAGCCTGTTGGCGCACCTGCGTCACCTGTCCTTCGAACTTGTCCTCGGGGAAGGCATCGACGGTAAACGACACGCGCTGCCCCTCCTTCACACCACCGATGTCAGCCTCGTCAATGTCGGCAATGACGCGCATGTCGGTCAGGTCCTGGGCAATGGTAAACAACTCAGGGGTATTGAACGAGGCGGCCACCGTCTGGCCTTCCTCAACGCTCTTCGACAGCACTACACCGTCGATGGGGCTGGTGATGGTGGCATAGCCCAGGTTGGTCTGTGCCTTCTGTACACTTTCTCGGCTGGAGGCTACTGTCTGACGAGCCTTGTCGTAGGTCAGCCGGGCACTCTCGTAGTCGTTGGCCGATACGAGTCCCTTGTCAAAGAGGGTTTGATAACGCTTGAAGTTGGCTGTCTCATAGTTCAGCGTACTTTGTGCGCTCGACAGGTCGGCCTTGGCACGATTCAGTTCGCTGATGAGGTTGGTCTTGTCCAGTTCGGCTATCACTTGTCCCTTCTTTACTACAGAGTTGTAGTCCACATAAAGTTTGGCCACAATGCCGCTGACTTGCGTACCTACCGTCACCGATGTGACAGGCTCGATAGTGCCTGTTGCTGTGATGGAGGTATGTATGTCCTGTTTCTCAATCTTGGCAGTCTCGAACGACACCTTTTCTTCTTTCTTGCCACCCGACAGCAGCCAGACAGCGAGGGCTATGAGCACAACGGCTCCCACAGCCCACCAAATCTTCTTGTTCTTCATATATCTCTCTCGTTATTATCTCTCATCGACCTTTGGTCGCTTTGTACCTTCAGGTCAAAGAACTTTCAACTAAATCTTCATTGTCTCACCCTGATAGAACTTCAGCAGCTGCTGGTTCAGGATAGTGGTGTACTTTGACTGCAACTTGTTCTGCTGGGCCTTCAACAGCTTGTCCTTGCCTGTCATCAACTCCACGATGTTCTTCAGTCCCAGCTGGAACTGCTCTGACAGCAGGTCGTAGGAGGTTTGTTCGCTCTCGACACTGACGAGTGCAGAGCGAAATTTCTGCTGGTTGGTCTGAGCGTCGAGCCAGAAGCCTTCTATGCTCTTCCATAGTGCCTTCTGCTTGTCCAGCAAGTCCAGATCGGCAGTCAGTTGTTGGATTTTAGCCTTGTTAACGGCTGTACGGGCCTTGCGCTGGTCAAAGATGGGAATGCTCAGGCCCAGACCGCCTGATGCGGAGAACTTGTTACGCATCTGTTCGTCCCAGTCAGAATCGTTCAGACTGGTCGTACTCGTGCTGACACCTGCAGTCATTGAGAGGGTAGGCAACCAGCCTGCCTTGGCAATCTTCAGCTGCAAGTCGCCTGAACGCTTGCTCAGTTCTGCATTCTTGATCTCAGGGCGTTGCAGCAAGGCAGCCTCATAGACCGAGACAAGTGACGGAATAGCCTGCAGGGCCTGCTCGTCGCTGGTGGCAGGAACGGCGACGTCAAAGTCCTCTGTGGTCAGCTCCAGCTGCTGTTTCAGCTGCATCTTGAAGTTGGCCAACTGGCTTTCGGCATTCACCAGATTGTATTCGTCGGTAGCACGTTGGGCGGTCAGCTGGGCAACGTCAGCCTTCGACATCTTGCCCACTTCCATCATGGCCTGTCCGCGCTCTTCGTTCTTTTTGCTGGTTTCCAGACTCTGGCGGTTCACCTCGATAGCCTCTGTTTGATACAATATCTGCACATATAGCTTGGCAATGTTTTCCTGAATGGTGTTGGCGGTCTCTTGTACCGTCAGGGCTTCTTTTTCTTCGCTGACACGGTCCAGCTTCACCTGATTGTGGTTCTTGTTGCCGTTCCATACGGTCCACTGGGCATTCACGCCATAGTTACCGTTGTAGTAGGTTTTCTCCGTCTTGGTGTCTACCTGCCCTTCGGTAACGGTCAGAGAGTACTCGTCCGTCCAGGGCCGATAGCCCAGGGTCTGGCTGGTCTGTGCCGTCAGCGAGGGGAAGAGGGCAGCCTTCGACTGCTTGAGGGTTTCCGTTGCCGTCTGCTTCTTCAGCTGCGACTTCTTCAGTGTGATGTTGTTCTCAATGGCATAGCGGATGCAGTCTTCCAGCGTCCACTTTTGTTGGGCGGAGACTGAGAGGCTCATCATCGTAGCCAGTAATAAAATAGTCTTTTTCATATACCTTATT
>DEWO01000100.1:13606-16497 GCA_002363695.1 Prevotella sp. UBA3208 | reverse complement strand
CTACTTCGCCCATCGCCATCATCAGTCCCTCCATCGTGCCTGCTGAGAGGGTGGTGCCCCGACAGGCTTCCTTGGCTATCACTTTGCTGTCTACTGTCTGGTTGTGGACGGCAACTGCCTTGTATTTGCCGAATGTGGGCAGGGTGGGCTTTGTTTCTTTCTTGATTTTGTATCTCATCTTGTATTGTATTTGATTTCGATTGCAAATTTACTGATTTTCTACGAAAAACTTTCCTATTCTCTAGAAAATATTTTGTTTTTCCGTTTTTCTCTTCTCTAAAATTTCTTTTTAATTCTTATATTTGCCTACATGCCTACATAAATAGTGGTAAAAGCCTTATATTTACTGCGTTTTCTTGGATTTCAAGCCTACATAAAGCCTACATAAAGCCTACATATAGCCTACATGTTTTTGGCAAAATACATACATATTCCTTGTTTCTTAAAGGGATGTTGGAGAATCGAAAAGCCGTTGTCTGTGATTTTTCGATGGTATGTATTATTTCAATTCTCTAGAGAATTTAAGAGTTAACCGTAATGCTGGTGTTGCTGAAAGGCGGGTAGTCGTTTAATTCTCTAGAGAATTGAAACGATTGGCTTAGCTTAAATAGTTGCAAGGGTAAATCTATGTAGGCTTATGTAGGCTTTATGTATGTTTTATGTATGCTTGTTAATGCTCGAAATGTCGATAAATACTGGATTCTTGCCACTTTTTATGTAGGCATGTATGCTTTTTGATTTTTTTTGCAAAAATATTTGGATTTGCGCTGTTTTTTTAGTACCTTTGTGGGACTTTTGAAAGCGAATAGATTTTGAAATATTCATCTTGTAATTTAGTATTATGAAGGTAACTTTTCTGAAAAAAGATGGGAAAAAGGAAGTGATTAACCGTGTGGAGGTGGGCGCAATAGCCACAGCCATCAAAGAGGGCTCGATGGAACATGCGGTAACGAGGTTTCGTGAGCTGTATCACTTGATGAGCATCCACAGGAAGGCCGACGGGCAGATAGTGACCAACTGGGTGGGAGGTGTCCGTCTGCCGCGCATCTGCTTTGCTGCTGACTACCGAATGCTGAAGGGCGAGTGGCGGATGATGGCCTACAGCGGGCTTGTAGTACTGGAGGTGAACGACTTGCCGACCTACGAAAAGGCGGTGGAAATCAGGGAGTTGGCAAAGCAAATGCCAGAAACGATGCTTTGTTTTCTGGGTGGTTCGGGCCGCAGCGTGAAGATTGTGTGCCGTGGAGAACTCTTTGGAGGCGGACTGCCGGAAGGTGAGGCTGACATACGCCAGTTTCATCTGAATCTGTACAACACAGCGCGCAGGGCTTACCAGAACCAGTTTGGCTTTGACATCGAGTTTCTGGAGCCGCTGATCACGCGTACCGTATATATGAGTGCCGATCCGGAGATGGGCATCAATATGCAGGCACGTCCGTTCTATGCCGATACTGGGCGCCACGAACAGCCTCAGCAGGTCAGCATCAGTCGCGAGGAGGATGTATTGATGCCCGGACGAACCGTTACGAGAACCTACCACCTGAACTGGACGTTTATCGTGGAGACCATCATGGGTCATTATTTTGATCTGCCCGATGAAGACAAGACGGCCAAGTTGCTGATGCAGATAGCCTCGGCGTGTCTGGATCAGGGCATACCCCTGGCTCACGCACAAGGCATGACCCTGTTGCACCCTGTGCTGAACACCGACCGGCTGTTGGTAGAGAAGATTTTCCAGACGGTGTATAGTGTGGCAGAGCAGGCGAATTATCGCAAGACGCATAAGATAAGGCCCCTGAAGAGTGTGCCCGACGATACGCTCAATCAGATAAGGACGGAGATATTCCTCCATTCACACTATGAAATGCGCAAGAACCTGCTGACCGGTGTGGCTGAATATCGTAAGAAATTCTCTGACAACCAAGACTTTAAACCCCTTACGCCGGAAGTGCGCAACAGCATGTCGCTCACGGCAACAGAAATGGGGCTGAAGGGCTTTGACAAGAACATGAACCGATTCATCGACTCGATGCATATCGAGCAGTACGACCCCGTGAACCAATGGCTCGACAAACTGCCTAAATGGGACGGGAAGGACAGAATCGGGGAACTGGCACAGCGTGTGCCTACCGATCAGCCACAATGGGAGAAATACCTGCGCTACTGGTTGGTGGGAATGGTGGCGCAATGGCGAGAGAGCGAGCGCCAACTGACGGGTAACGCACTGACACCGTTGCTGATAGGAAGACAAGGGTGTGGCAAGACGCGATTCTGCAAGATACTGTTGCCCGAGGAACTGCGCGACTACTACAACGACAAGATTAATTTCAAAAACGAGTTCGATCTGAACATCGCGCTGACTTCGTTTGCACTGATAAATATTGACGAATTCGATAAGACCACGTCGTCGCAGCAAATAGTACTTAAATACCTGCTCTCATCTGCCGATGTCAAGTTCCGCCCACCTTACGGCAAGACCATTAAGCAGTTCCGCCGATATACCTCGTTCATAGGTACCACCAACCAGATGAAACCGCTGGTTGACCCTACGGGCTCGCGCCGTTTCGTATGTGTGGGCGTAACAGGTAATATCAATTTCGAGGACACCATCAACCACCGGCAGCTCTATGCCCAGGCGCTCCATCTCTTTAATGCGGGTGAGCGCTATTGGCTGGACGAAGCCGAGATACAGACGCTCATCAAGGAGAACGAGCCCTTCCAGAAATTGAACGACCTGGTAGAGATGATAGGCGAAACCTTCAGTCGGCCAGAGAATGATGTAAACGGGAAATGGCTGAGCCTGAGCGACATCAGTGACATCTTGTCTCGCCGCTATTCCAGTTTCGACCCCGATACCCCATTCCAAAAAATCGGAAATGCCCTGAACGACG
>DEWO01000100.1:3270-13525 GCA_002363695.1 Prevotella sp. UBA3208 | reverse complement strand
ATGAAGCACATGGAATACTGGTTGACAGAGAAATAAAGCAATGAGGGTGTGCCCAAATAGGCACACCCTCATTGACACTGACGGCAGGCCTTATTGGGGTATCCAGAACCAGAAGGTGGAGCCGTGGCCCTCGCCTTCGGAATCGACGCCGATGTCGCCCTGGCAGCGGTCGATGATGGCCTTGCAGATGGAGAGCCCGAGGCCCGTTCCCTGGACGTAGTCGTTGAGCTTGACAAAGCGCTCGAAGACGGCGGTCTGCTTGTCCTTGGGTATGCCGGCGCCGGTGTCCTCGCAGTAGAAGTAGAGTCCCTGTCGGCCGTGACGCTCCTGCCGGCGATAGCCCACGCGGATGTGGCCTTGCCGGGTGTACTTGACGGCATTGGTGACGAAGTTGGTGAGTATCTGCTGCAAGCGGCCCTTGTCGAGCACGGCGGGACAGGTGTCGTAGGGGTTGTCCTTCTGGAAGGGTAGGGCGGCTGACTGGACGCGCTGCTCGAGAGTCATGCAGATGTCGTCGAAGACGGGTGCCAGGTCGATGCTCTCCGGCTGGATGGTCATGGACTGGCCCATGCTGGAGGCTTCCAGGATGTCGTTGATGAGTCGCAGGAGCATATCGCAGTTGGTACGGATGATGCGTATGAACTCCCGGCGGTCGTCGGGTGTGTCTACCATCTGGAGCAGGCTGCTGAAGCCGACGATGGCATTGAGGGGTGTGCGTATCTCGTGCGTCATGTTGGCGAGGAAGGCACTCTTCAGCAGTCCTGAGTTCTCGGCCCGGTCGGTCTCTTCGCGCAGCCGTTGCTGGGCTTCCATCAGGGGGGTGACGTCACGCGCCAGCCCGAAGTACTCGACGAACTGTCCTTGCCGGTCTCTGATGGGCATACCGCTTAGAACGTACCAGCAGGAGGTGTCGTTGACGGGCGTATAGTCGAAGTGGTGGATGGCGTAGAAGGGCCTGCCCTGCATCAGCACTTCCGTCAGGTTCTGCCGGGCTTCGCTGCGCTGGCTCTCATGGATGGACTGGAAATACGCTTCCATGGACTCAGTGAACTCCGGCTTGGAGAGCGTACGGGAGAAAATGATACGCTGCTGTTGGAAATCGAAATTCCAGACGAACATATTGCTCTCCTTCAGCAGGTAGTGCAGCCGTTCCTCGTAGCGGCTGATGACGGCATTGGTGTCCTGCAGCTGGCGGTCGTGCCGGCGCTGCTCCAGGTACATGTCGCGCTCGGCCGTCACGTCGCGGGCGGCCACGATATAGTAGGTCAGGTTGTCGTCGTCGTCAATGGCCGGCGTGATGGTGATTTCCACATATTTGTCAATGCCCTGCCTGGGGTAGTCCATGTGCTGACATATATGCAGCGTCTCCCGGCTGCCGGGTACGCAGATGTCCTTCAGTAGGGGATTGTCGAACAGGAGGTTGTCGCGGAAGTACTGCTCGCCCATGCCGTCGAACTCGCACAGCTCGCGCATCTTGCGGTTCACGTCTATCAGCCGTCCGTCAGCGCCATAGAACGACATTGCCATCAGGCTGGTGTCGAAAATCTTCATGTATCGCGACGCTATCTCCTCGTTGCGCTGTTCGTCGGCCACCTGGCCCGTGATGTCCTTAATGGTATTGACGATATAGCGCGGCTGGCGGCCGCTGTTCTCGACAATGGCCTGGCCGTAGAGGTATTTCCACTGCGGCTGCTCCTCGGTGCCTGCATTCCACCGCTTCTTCATCGTCCACTGGTCCGTTTCGCCCCGCTGCAACCTGTCAATCTCGGTCTGGAAATGTTCCAGGTCTTCCGGCGGCAACCGGTGGGCGAACTCATACATCGACATACCCTCCGGGGGCAGCAGCTGTCCGTAGACGTTACGGATATGGCCCGTCTGGATGTCATACTCCAGCACCGAGTAGTCGCCCATGTTCAGCGCCTGCTGCATCATGCTGTTCACCTCGCCGCTCTTCTGCACCGTCTTCTTCAGACGAATGGTGGTCAGGCGGTTCAGCAGGAATACCAGGGTGCCGACGACCAGCAGTCCGCCCAGGATGTAAAGGGTGACGGGGGAGGCGTCGTCGTGGACACGCTCGGGACGGAACCACTTGTCGTAAATCTTCTGCAGCTCGCCGGCCTGCTCAAGACGTGTGTACTGGTCGTCGATGATGTCTACCAGTGACTTGTCGTAACCGACTATGCGCAGCTCGCCGGCAGGGATGTCAATCTTGTCGAAGACAATGCTGTCCAGTCCTAACTCCCTGACCTTGCGCTTCAACGGTATCTCGCCCCAGACAAAGTAGCGGTGGCGGCCCTTGCGGATGTCCAGCAGGCCGTCATTGGCCGAATGGTACTCCATCTTGAAAGGCAGGTCCTTCATCTCATTCAGGCGCAACGTGGCATAGTCGTCCTCCTTGACCAGCAGCGTCGAGTTAGCCGGCAAGTCGGCAATGCGGAACAACGGCGGAGCATCAGCCCTGCGAGCCACACAGACATTGTAAAAGTTGACGTACTTCTGAGTCTCCACATAAGGAGAACGGTTATAGTTGGACGCCAGGGCATGTATCAGGTCGGCCTCCCTGCGCTCGAACATCTGCATGGCCACGTGCCACTCCTGCATGACAAACCGATGAGGAATGTCCAGCCGGGTGAGTATCAGGTCAAGCACGTCCTTGTTATAGCCGTCAGGCTCGCCAGACGAATTCAGGAATTCAAAAGGGCTGAAGTCCCAGTCGCAGACAATCACCAACGGACGTTCCTCGGTGAAACCATACGACTGTTTGGCAGAAACCGTAAGACTGCCAACCATTGCCAACAGGCAACAAACGATATATCGGTAGTATTTTTTCATGTCTTCAGAGTCCTCCTTTCTCTATTTTCTGACCAACTCGCTACACGTGCATGGGATGGTGACCCAGACGATGGTACCCTTGCCCTGCTCTGAGTGCACCTTGATCTTGCCCCCCATCTGACGGGCCAGTTCCAGACAGATGTTCAGTCCCAGTCCCGTGCCACGGCTGCCCGTGGTGGCAAAGCGCTCGAAGATGTGTTCCTGCTGTTCGGCAGACATGCCACAGCCGGTATCCTGGAACGTCATAATCAGGTCTTCGCCCGTATAGTCATAGCTGGCCCGTACCTGTCCGGTCTCGGTATGCTCTGCAGCGTTGGCCAGTATCTGGTCTATGATGATTCCTATGTTCTGCATATCCACATCCACCATCAGACGCTCGTAGTTGCTGTCGACCACGAACTTGACATCCGGATTCTGATGATGGAAAAACGCCGTCTGGCAACGCGACTCAAAAAGCTCGGAGAAATTGACGGTCTCCTTCTTGATGTCTATCATCTGGGCGTCCAGCCGCGAGAGGAACAGGATGTCATTAATCAGCTCCAACAGCAATGATGCATTGTCGTTGATTTCCTTGACAAACAGCGGTTCGTCTGCCTGCTCGTGCTCCATCTCAAAGAGCTCGGCAAAGCCTACCACCGAGGTCAGCGGCGTACGAATCTGGTAGCTCATGTTGCGCAGGAAGGCATTCTTGACCGTCTCCACCTCCTTGGCACGTTCAGCCTCTACGGCCAACTGTTCCTCTGTAGCCTTGAGCTCGCTCTGGTCACGACACATACCGAAGTAGCCATTCACCTGACCGCTGGCATCGTAGGTGGGTACCAGCGACAGGTAGAAGCACAACGGGAAAGAGCGTTCCGCGTCCCTATGGCGCAGAACAGTCTTGACGGAAGCCTCAACGGTGGAACGGGTACGGCTGTCCATATTCCTAAAGCCCTGTAAGGCCACACGCTTAGACTCGTCACTCACCAGTGTCAAGGCTCGCGTCGATGTCAGTGTCAGCTGTGGTTTGCCGACTTCACTGAAGATGGTCATGGTATGGGTGTCGAGCGAATAGATGACCATTCGCACGCCACCGTTCTTCATCACATAGTCGATGTTGCGGATATACTTGCTCAAATTCTCATTGGCCTGTTGCAACTGCGCTATATTCTCTTGTAACGACCTGTATGAGTCAGCCAGTTCCGTCACGTTACGGCCAGTGCCAAAGACTGACTGCAGCCGGCCTGCAGCATCACGGAGGGGCAGCATCTGCAACTCGTAGTTCATCTTCTCGCGCTTCAGCAGTCGGCTCAGCACACGTTCGTCACCAGGCCACCGTAACAGTTGAGTCACATAGGTGTACTCCATCTGCTCAATATCCTCAAAGTCACTGCCCAGCACGTCGGACAGCGAAATCTTGGCCTCCAAGATGCTGTCCAGACCGTTCGGTAATGCCCTGCGAGCCTTCTCGTTCATGTCGATGATGACACCGTCGCCGTTGTAGGCCACAATGTCAACCATTGAATTGTTGAACACCGTCTTATAGCGCAACATGGCGTCCTTGGTCTGTCGCTGGCGGAGCTTCTCTTCCGTGACGTCGCTGGTGGTGCCGATAATGTCCATCGGCTTTCCGTTCTTGTCGCGGCGAAGCACTGAGAGCGCAATGATCAGACTGCGCAAGGCTCCCTGCGTGCCCTCCTTGGCCTGCACATCAAGAGTCAGCTCATCGACATTTTTCATCGAGATGTCTGCCAAGGCCTGCTGGATGCGGTCAAAGTCGTCCTTCAGCAAGGAGTAGAAGAAATAGTTGGGAGTCAGCAGCTCGCCTTTCTGCCGGCCATTCTCGTCGAACTCGGTAATGGTCATGGCCGCCACATGATAGACCCAGATGCGGACATGGCTCGTCTTCAGGATAAGTGCCAGACGTCTGTTGCTGGAACGCAGCGTCTTCGTCATACGGCGTTCCTTGCGCCGGTAGCCGGCATAGAACAGCAAGGAAACCAGCGTGAACAGCAACAAGGCCGCAATCACCATCCATATCCAAGACGGGATACCCGTGTCTTTCTTCTCTGGATAGAACCATTTGTTCTGTATGGGCTGCAGGCTTCCTTCTGCATTCAGTATGCTATAGACGCTGTCCATCTGATGAAGCAACCGGGGATTGTTGGACATGAACTTATACTCGCCGTGCTGGATATTGACAGGTGTCAGTTCCAATTCCTCATAGCGGAACTTACGAATCAGGAATTTCAGTGAAAGCGTGTTCCAGACAACCTGATGTCCGGGCTCGTTGTGCAGCAGGTGGACGGCCTGTTGCATATCGTTGTAGGGAACGGCATTGTTTCCCCAGCCGTGACGTATCATCAGGTGATGGCTGAAACTGCCGTCGTGTACCAGTACCTTCTGATGGGCCAAGTCCTCCACGGTCTTGACGGTCACCGGCTCACTCTTCCTATGAAGTACACTATGGGTAAATATCTGGATGACTGACTTGCCGTACAGAGCATAGTCATTGTGGAAATGAGCATCCATGCCGCACATCACGTCAGCACGTCCTGCCTTCAGGTCGTTCAGAGCCAGCGAGGTGGGACGCAGTTTGATTTGATAAGGGATGCCCAGCCGCTTGAATATCAGTTTCAACAAGTCAATGTTGTAGCCTACAGGATCGCCATTGTCATTGAGGTACGCATAGGGCCACAAGTCCCAGGAGTCTTCGTAGACAAGCGGATGCTCTTCTGTAAACTCCCTGGTGACTTCATAGCCCGGAGTTCCCCAGGCAGCCACAGGCCACAAAAAGCATATAATATATAATAAGGTATTCTTCATGTTGCCATCGCATTTATTCTTCTATCACTTGAACGGGTATTCTGAACCAGAAAGTGGATCCCTTCTCTACTTCACTCTCGACTCCGATTTCTCCGCCACACTTCTCGACAATGGTCTTACAGATAGCCAATCCCAGTCCCGTACCCTGGACGTAGTCGTTCAGTTTGACAAAGCGTTCAAAGACTGCCGCCTGTTTTTCCTTGGGAATACCGGAACCGGTGTCCTCGCAATAGACGTAGAGGGTGGAGGGTGTCTCCAAGCGATAACCCACGCGGATATGTCCCTGACGGGTGTACTTCACCGCATTGGTGACGAAGTTGGTAATCACCTGCTGGATGCGTCCGTTGTCAATGTTTATCAGGAGCGACGGCAGGGGGTTGTCCTTCTGGAACTCTACGCCTGGCTCTTGCACACGCTGCTGAAGCGACTGGCAGATGTCGTCAAACTCACGGGAGAAGTCTACCTTGGCAGGTACCAGCTGCATGGCGTTGGCATCAAAGGTGGAGAGCACCAAGATGTCGTTGATGAGACGGAGCAACATGTCGCAGTTGTTATGGATAACCCGAATCATCTCACGCTTGTCGTCTGGCGACTCGACAGCCTGCAACAGGTCCGAGAATCCCACGATGGCATTGAGTGGTGTGCGGATTTCGTGCGTCATATTGGCCAGGAACACGGACTTCAGACGGCCTGAATCGTTAGCCCGATCCGTCTCCTGTTTCAGTTGCTCTTGCTTGGCCATCAGACTGTCAATATTACGCCATACACCAAAGCTTCCAACCAACCGGCCCTGGTCGTCAAACTCAGGAATGCTGTTGATCTGCACCCATTGCGGAGTGGTCTTCCTGCCAGTAACGATAGGATGACACTGGCCTAAATAGAACAAAGGATGGTCGAAGGCTTTGGCAGGATCAGACAGCGCCTTGACAAACTCTGCCTCCTGGTCGACGAAAATCTGGGGCAGCTGTTGCAGGGTGAAGGTTTTGGTGATGGTGCTCAGGCCACTTAAAAACTCGATTACGTTGCGTTCGAGTGACATACGCCAAGCCTGCATCTCACATGCTTCCATCATGAAGTTCAACTCCTCCTCGTAGGCTCTGATTTTCTCGTTAGCACGCTGTATCTGCACATCGTTGAGCTTGGCCTGCAAGTACATCTCACGCTCCTGGGTAACGTTACGGGTGGCAATGGCCAGATAGACAATCTTTCCCTCGTCATTTCGAATGGGGTGCAGGCGGGTTTCCAAGTAGTCGTGCAGGTCGCGCTCAGGCACGATGCTCTGATGACATATCCAGAGTTCCTCCAGGTTGTCCTTGTTGCAACACTCGCGGAAGGGCGACTGGTCGAACAGATTGGTGTGCGAGAAGAACTCGTCAAAGTCTTCCTTATCGAAATGACAGATGTCGCGCATCATCTTGTTAGCATCCAGCAACCAGCCGTCAGGGGTGTAGAAAGACAGTCCGATGATAGAGTTTTCAAAGATGAGCTTGTACTTATTGGTCAACCGCTGTTCCTCTTCTTCCTGCTGTTGCTGGCGGGTCTCGTCCTTCAAGGTGCTGATGATGTTGACTACACGCTTGGTGTTATTCTGAAATTCCGGCACGCTGACGTTGTGCAGATAGCCCCATTGAGGATGACGGCCTGTAAAGTCAAAATTCCAGCGATAATAGAACTCAGCGCGCTTCAGTCCGCCATTGATAATCTGATGGAACCATTCGAGCGTTTCTTCCAAATCGTCCGGATGGACATGGCTTTTCCATTCGTCAATAGTGACTCCCTGTTCAGGGAACATATTGCCATAGAGCCGATAGATGTAACGAGTGCGCAAGTCGTAGCGTACAACATCGTTCTCACTTGTCTCTACAGCTTTCTGCATCATTGCCGTGGCACTGGCAGTCTTGGCCATTCGCTGCTGGACGCGCCGAAGTATCATGCGGTTGGAAACCAACACGACAAAGAATAACGTAACGACCACAACCAGAATCATCAGCGGCAGGAACTGAGGAGTGCTCAATGAGGCGAGGGCATATATGGAATAATAGGGTATCATCATAGGAGTGTTGCTTTATAAAATCAGATTTCACGTTTCATCTCAATACTCTTGGCTTCACAGGGGACGGTGATCCAGAAGGTGGTGCCCTTGCCCACCTCTGACTGTATCTCAATGTTGCCTCCCATCTGCACAACCAGTTGTTGCACAATAGCCAAGTCGAGACCTGTCCCACAGAGGTGATTCTCCTCGTCGCGGGCAAACCGTTCGAAGACGTGCGGCAGAATCTTCTGGTCCACACCTTTTCCTGTATCTTCTATACTGATGGTCAGCTCGCCGTGGCGATATTCATACTTGGCACGTATGAAACCCTCTTGGGTATAGTTGACGGCATTCATACAGAGTTTCTCTATCACCTTGCCAAGATGCTCCAAATCGATGTTAACCACCAGATGTTCGTAAGGATTCTCCACGATGGTCTTCACGTTCGGAGATACACCACTCCAGCCCATCTGACAATGGCTGTCAAAGATGAGGGCAAAGTCTATGTCGTATCTGTTGTACTCCTCCATATTGGCATCCAGACGCGACAAGAACAGAATGTCGTTGACGAGTTCGAGCAGAGAATTGGAGTTGCGCTTGATTTCCTCCACGAAGATGGCCTCATCAGCCGGATCGTGCTCGGCTTCGAACAGTTCGGCAAAACCTACTACCGTGTTCAGCGGGGTACGAATCTCATAGCTCATATTGGTCAGGAACGACTGCTTGAGCAGTTCCGTCTCCTGGGCTTTTTTTGTTTCAACAGCCAGCCGTCGCTCCGTCTCCACCATATCGGTCATATTACGGCACAGGCCGAAATAGCGCACCACACGTCCCTCGCTGTTCTTCAGCGGCACCAGGTTGAACATCATCCATATCTGCCGGCCTTTCTTGTCGCGGATCTCGGTCTCTATGGTTTCCTGAATGAGATAGCTTGTCCGATGGTCCATACGATTCAGCATACTGGACACCGTCCTACGGAAACGAGGTGTTGCCAGACGGATGCAACGAAGCTGGGACAATTTCAACTGCCCGGCATTGACGTCATCAGAGACTTCAAGCGTATAGGAGTCTGGGAAGTAGTTTATCAGTCGTACATCGCTCACACGGAGGGCATAATTGATGTTGTTGATATAGTTCTGTATGTTTTTATTGGCCTGGCGCAATCGTTGGGCACCTTCCTGCTGTCGATGATATGAATTAACCATTTCCGTCACATTGCGCCCTGCCATATAGATGCCTTCCAACCGGCCCTGCTCATCACGGATAGGATTGATAGTCGATTCATAATACATTTTACCCTCCAAGCCCAGAACCTTGGTCTGGTAGCGCTCATCCTGAAAGTTCTTGAAGTCTATAACAGCTGTAGCACGAGTATCCCTCAGATGCGCAAAATCGACGTCATTGAAGAACGGATTGTCCTTCAGCAGAAGTCTTTTTTGCAACATCAATTCCCGATTGGCAATTTTAAATGTACGACAGGCTTTGTCGTTGATGTCGCGCAAGACGCCGTCGGCATCATAGTAGAGCATATCCACAAGCGAAGAATTGAACACGGTATGATAGCGCATCAGCAACTCGGCCACCTTCTGTTTCTTCTCCTCTACGTCTGTCACATCGTGCTGCACGCCCAACAGACTTTTCACCTTGCCTTTGGCATCCTTTTCAGCGATGGAAAGCTTGATTTCGTAGTAGCTCTGCTTTCCACGTTTCTTAGGATTGCTTCTCAGTGTCACAGAAGACGAAATGCTACGGCCTTCGCAAATGTCAAACACCTCCTTACGCATGTGCTCAAAGTCGTCCAAAGAGTAGAACTCAGAGAACTCTACTGGATTGTATTCCTTTTCGTACTCGCCCGTCTCTGACAGCAAGATATAATGACGGCTGGGAACATCGTAAAGCCACAGGCGAAGATTACCCGTCTGCAGCACCAATGCCAGACGTCCGTTCATGCTCTGGCTCTTGAGTTTGGCATCTTGTTCCTTTAAAACATATATTCTATTATAGAATAGCAAAACAAAGACACTGATCAGGAAAGCCGCCATCAGATACACTACGATGTGGTCAGGATTAAAGGCTTGCCTCACTGCATCCGTCTGCGCCGACAGGAATATATTCAAATCCATATATATAGGTTTCGTTGTTGGATGAATCGTATATTATGGGTACAAAGTTAGGAAAAAATAAGTCATCTTCCAAATTTTTCTTGATTTTATTTTGTTTTTTACGCACTTATTCGTACCTTTGGCGGAAGAAAAATCAAATAACGAAAGATATGATTGACGTAAAAGAAACATTATCCGCAGCTGAGGAGCGCATGGAAATGGCTGCCATGTACCTCGAAGAAGAGCTGAACAGAGTCCGTGCAGGACGTGCCAACGTAGCCATTCTGAGTGGTGTCAGAGTAGAGTCCTACGGACAGAAAGTTCCTCTGAACCAAGTGGCTAACATCTCAACTCCCGATGCCCGTACCATCGCCATCAAGCCTTGGGACAAGAAACAGATTCGTGACATTGAGAAGGCCATCATGGACAGCGACGTAGGCATTACGCCAGAGAACAACGGCGAAATTATCCGTCTGGGCATTCC